>NZ_JBEPLO010000005.1:0-107385 GCF_040545225.1 Streptococcus rupicaprae
ATTATAATTATAAACCATGACATGGGAAAACGAGCATCTCCAACTGCGGAAATGCTCGTTTTTGTCTATTCTGAAACTAGTTTTTGCCCAGCCTCATGCTATCAACTACTTATTAAAAACACCTCCGATGTCCTTTGACTTTTTGATAATATTTTGATAGAATTTTATCAAAACATGCGAGGTGATTTTATGCTCAACATTCGACCTGTGTCAGATTTACGCAATAAATTCAGTGAAGTAGAACAAGCAGTAATTCAAACTGGTGAGCCTGTCTTTTTAACAAAGAATGGTTATGGTTCTATGGTTGTCATGAGCCTAGAACAGTATTCTCTATTAACAGACAAAATTGAGCGTCAGTTAGATGAGGCTGATGAGTTTGCTACAGTAACAACAGAACGTTTTTCTGCTGAAGAAGTTTTTGGACGAGTGAGAAGTCAAATTAATGAAAGCTAAGAACTATGACCTAACATTTCTTCCCTTATTTGAGGAAGATCTCGCTAAAATTGTAAGTTATATCTCAAAAAATCTTCATAATCCTACTGCTGCTCATCAACTTGTTGACGATGTAGAGCAAGCTATCTTTGAGCGATTACAGTATCCTGATGGATACGAGCCATTTCAATCCTTAAAAAATCGTCCCCATCCATACTACACCATTACCGTCAAAAATTTTATGATTTTCTATGTTTTAATTGGCAAGACTATGGAAGTTCGACGAATCTTATATCGAAAAAGAGATATGGATAAGCTACTTTAATGTTCGTTATTAAGCAATAATAAGATTTATTAGCTTACGACCAACTTACCACCAGTTTACGACAATTTTAAAAAAAATTGACTTCATTTGTTAAACATTAAAAAACCAAAAGCCTGATGTAGAGCCATTTGTAGCCATATAAAAACCAATAAATTAATGTACTTCTTTTCCCTACTATGAAATCCATCTAACTAGACACTGGATATACTACATCACATCTAGTTCTCAGCTTGCTTCCTAATTTTCGGACTTGCTGCTGGCGATGAAGAGTATCTTGAATAGGGACGGCTCTTAAAATACTGAAACAAAACACCTCGCTTTCTTGTTTTTGAGTGAGGTGTTTAACTAATTATAATCCTGAATATAAAAACTTGTAACACGAGTAACTCCTACCAAAACCGATCACCTTGCTATCAACTAATCCTCTAGGTCTTAAAGTCTCCATATTGGGATTTCTCGATGTTTCTAAATCAAAATCTTAAATCTCTCCTACCCACCATTCCCAGTATCTAATCATAACCACCCGTTAAACGGGTGGTTTGAACAGGGGCTATAAGCCCATATCACCAGCCAGCGTCTAGGGTGCTCTCTTTCACGTTGTTCAAGCCTAACTGCTTTTGACTCGTCACTTGCCTCTTAAAGAGGCGTTAGTATTACTTACCATCATCCCTAAAGGGATCTTCATATTCTTTCACACTCAGTTTATCAAGTGCGATATCATGTTAATTCGCCTTCTTATTTTTAAGCTCATGAAGAAATCATCCACTGGATAATTTCTTTGCTCCTGTATCTATTTTTTAATCGTGGCTTCGTTAAGTCCTACTGTGCTTACATAATAACCCTCTGCCCAAAAATGGCGATTCCCAAACTTGTATTTAAGATTGGCGTGTTTGTCAAACATCATAAGAGCACTCTTACCTTTTAAGTAACCCATGAAACTGGAAACACTGATTCGTGGAGGAATACTGACTAACATGTGAACATGGTCTGGCATTAAATGACCTTCTATAATTTCTACACCTTTGTAGCGACATAAACGGTGGAATATCTCACCTAGACTGCTTCGATATTGATTATATATGATCTTTCGTCTATACTTAGGGGTAAACACAATGTGATATTTACACATCCACTTTGTGTGTGATAAACGACGTGCTTTTTGAGCCCCTCAACTTTTTTATTTTTAGGTTTCGGCAAAAATCATCCACTGGATAATTTTTCTCCTCCTTTCGCTTTACAGTGCGCTTGAACACCTTTATTGTATCGCGTTTGGAGTTTTTTGGTATAACCTGCGATGCGCACCCGCATAGCGGGTGGTTTATTTGTTTCGCACCTGCGGAGCGAAACGGACTAAAGTCACATAAACAAAAAACTCAGCTCTAGTTTAGAATAGGAGCTGAGTTTTTGACTATTGGTTATGTATAAGTATTTACAATTATTTATTCCCTCATAGCATAGCCAACTCCCCGAATGGTTTGGATGTAGGAGGGGCGGCCTGGGATATCAATCTTACTTCTTAGGTAACGGATATAAACATCGACAATATTAGTCTCTGCGGTGGACTCATACTTCCAGACCCGCTCTAGGAGCTGCTCACGGCTCAAAGGCGTATGACTGGCCAGCAAGGTTGCCAGCAGGTCGTATTCTCGACGGGTCAAAAGTAAAGGCTCTTCACCACGATAAGCCACGTGCTGCTTACGGTCCAAGCGAAGATCATGATAGGCTGTCCTAGCCTGTATCAAGCTACAGTTTTGATCAATAAAATCTCTCCCACGAAAAATACGATTGATCAAATCCAAGAGTTCTGCAATTACAAAGGGTTTGACAATAGTGCTAACAGCATAGCGTCCGATTGCTTCTTGATCGCTTGCCAACTCTTCCTGGCTGACCATTACAATGATAATGGTCGCTGGCCTAAGATAATTGACTTCCTTGGCAAAAGCTTGGCTACTCATATCCCCCAACTGGAAATCCGTCAGGATTAAATCATATTCTCGCTCGCGCACGTGCGCTAAAGCAGTTTTACCATCCTCTGCAAGATCAACCATATAATCAGACTTTTGTAGCTCTATAGAGGTAAAGCGTGCTAGGCTACGCTCCGGTGAACTAAGGAGAATTCGTTTAACCATCTGTTAGTTTTCATCATACCATAAGTAATGGAAGATGCCTTCCTTATCTTTACGCTCGTAAGTATGGGCACCGAAGTAATCCCGTTGAGCTTGGATTAGATTTGCTGGCAAGTCTGCCGCACGGTAGCTGTCAAAGTAAGAGATAGCGCTTGAGAAGGTCGGCACTGGCACACCAGCCTGAACAGCCAAGGCAACCACATCACGGACCGCTTGCTGGTACTTGGCTGTGATGTCAATAAAGTACTCATCCAAGAGCAAGTTAGCCAAGTCGGCATCGCGTCCATAGGCATCGGTAATCTTTTGCAGGAAGCGGGCACGGATGATACAACCTGCACGCCAGATTGATGCTATCTCACCAAACGGTAAGTTCCAGTTATACTCTTTAGAAGCCACGCGCAATTGGGCAAATCCTTGCGCATAGGACATAATCTTGGAGAAATAAAGCGCCTGACGGATCTTCTCGATCAATTCAGCCTTGTCTCCTTCATAGGCATAAGGAGCTGGCGCTGGCAAAATCTTGCTGGCCTTAACTCGCTCGTCCTTGTAAGTTGAGATGTAACGCGCAAAGACAGATTCGGTGATCAGGGACAAAGGCACGCCCAAGTCTAAAGATGACTGGCTAGTCCACTTCCCAGTTCCCTTGTTACCAGCTGCATCAAGAATATAATCCACCAGCGGTCCGTCTTGGCCTTCATCATCCTGACGGGTCAAGATATCAGCCGTGATTTCAATCAAGTAACTGTCAAGCTCTCCTTGGTTCCACTCAGTGAAGACATCTGCCATCTCAGCCGTTGACAAGCCTAGAAGGTTCTTCATCAGGTCGTAAGATTCAGCAATCAGCTGCATATCACCGTACTCGATACCGTTGTGAACCATTTTAACATAGTGGCCTGCGCCATCTGGACCGATATAGGTCACACACGGAGCGCCATCTTCTGGGGCCTTGGCAGAGATTTCTTCCAAGACATCAGCCACCAACTCATAGGCTTCTTTTTGGCCACCAGGCATGATAGAAGGTCCCTCAAGGGCACCTTTTTCACCACCAGAGACACCTGTTCCGATGAAGTTAATGCCTGAATCAGCCAATTCCTTGGAACGACGAATCGTGTCTTCAAAATAAGTGTTCCCACCGTCAATCAAGATATCTCCCTTATCCAAGTAAGGCAAAAGGGACTGAATCGTCGCATCGGTTCCCTTGCCAGCTTGAACCATGAGCATGATGCGGCGTGGCTTTTCAATCGAGTTGACAAAGCTTTCCACATCATAACTTGGCACCAAGTTTTTACCTGGGTTGCTCTTGATGACATCCTCTGTCTTGTCTGATGAACGATTGTAAATCGCTACGGTGTACCCACGTGACTCCACGTTGAGGGCCAGATTACGCCCCATAACTGCCATACCGACAACACCAAAATTTGCTTGTGTCATAAAATTTCTAACTCCTCATTTCATTTATTATCATTATACACTTAAGCGGCTGAGTTTTCAAGAATTTTGAAATATTCAGACGATTGCTGTCTATTCCTCATCGAACAGGCCAGCCAATCCTGCAAAAGGGGACTGGGCTTCTTTCTTGCTAGCTTGTGCTGCTTCGTAGTCCTCTTGGGACAAGACCTGCCAGTCCTTGCCTTCTGGGTAAGTTTCGTTGGCTTCTTCTGCTGCTGTCAAGATTTTGAGAGGAATATTGAGCAGAATATTATCCGCAACACTCTCTGAAAGGTCTATCGTATCGCCTTCAATCGGCAACAAAAGCTCTTCTGCATCATCTCCAGCCAGGCCCCTCAACTCCGCTGCCTCCATGAAAAGTTCCGAAACAGGGTAACTTTCCTGCCACTTGACTGGCGTCATAGACCGACTGGAAGGCATGGTCAAGCTGTAGGATAGCTGGTAATCAAGCACATAAAGCTTGTTCTCATAAGTGACTGTCCCTTCGACGACGATATCGTCAAGGTCTAGGATTTCAGGGTTTCTAGCCTGCAAATCCGCCTTTAAGTCAAGCTTTTCCTTGAAGGCAAGACCTTCCTTATTCTTTTTGATATCTAAAATATGAAACATAATACCTTCCTTTTATAAGTGACGCAAGCGTTCAACTCGCTCTGAAATCGGTGGGTGGGTATAAAAAAGTTTTTGCAAGTTGCCTTTTTTCAGAGGATCACTGATATACAAGGCCGCGCTAGCATCATCTATGGGCTGAGACATGGGACGGCTACGATCCAACTTTAAGAGTGCATTGATCATGCCTTGAGGATTTCTGGTCAATTCGACCGCAGAAGCATCCGCCAAAAATTCCCGTTGCCGAGAAATGGCTAGCTGAACCAGTGTAGCAGCCAAGGGCGCTAGCACCAAGGCCAGCATAGACAAGATTAACACAATAGTCTGACCGCCATCACTGCCACGATTGTCACGCCGTCTGCTACGTCCTCCGCCATACCACATCATACGCTGGGACATGGAAGCCAGCATCGTAATCGCTGCGCTGAGCGCAACGGCAATGGTCGCAATCCGAATGTCATAATTGCGAATGTGACTGACTTCATGGGCCATGACCGCTTCAAGCTCTTCACGGTTCATGACCTTCAGCAGGCCACTTGTCGCAGCAACTGCTGCCTTTTCTGGTTTAGAGCCTGTCGCAAAGGCATTGAGGGCTTCATCCTCGATGATGAAAACCCTTGGCATGGGAATCTTGGCTACCATGGCCATATCTTCAACGATATGATAGAGCTCTGGTGCCTGGGCCGCTGTGACCTCTCTGGCATGGTTCATGGACATGACCACATTGGTCGATTGAAAAATCATGGAAACCGCATAGATCAGCCCCATGATCAGGGCTACCACAGCCCCTGCTGGACCAGATTCCAACCAAAGGTAACCAGCCCCATACCCAACCAAGGCTAGCAGGGTGAAAAAGACCAGTAAAAGAATGATAGTTCGCCGTTTATTGGTTGAAATTTGGTCGTATAGCATATTAGTCTCCTAAACCATTTGGGCCAAAGTTGACTGTCGGTACCACCTTTTCTTCTTCAGGAATGCTGAGGAAGATACTAGGTTGGAAGCCGAAGAATTTCGCAAAAAGATTGGTCGGGAAGGTCTGCAATTTCGCATTATAGTTACCAGTTGTTGAGTTGAATAGTTGGCGGGAATAAGCAATTTTGTTCTCCGTATTGGTCAACTCTTCCTGCAACTTGGTATAATTAGCCGAAGCCTTAAGGTCAGGATAGGCTTCTGCAACTGCCATCAAGCCTGATACCTGACGGCTGAGTTCATCGCTGGCTGCCATCTTTTCAGCTGGGTTGGATGCACCTGCAACCTTGTTGCGCAACTGGATAACCTTTTCAAGAGTCTCTTGTTCATAACGGCCGTAGCCCTTGACGGTCTCGATTAAGTTTGGAATCAAGTCATGGCGACGCTTGAGCTGGACATCAATCTGACTCCAAGCCTCCTCTGTGTGCATCCGACTCCTCACCAAGCCATTATAAATTGAGATACCTCCCAAAATCAACACAACGATTAAAATCAGCAAAAATAACCACATTGTTCTAGTCTCCTTTATTTTATGATACCATTATATCAAATTTTCCTGATTTATGATAAAATGAAGAAGATTTACAGAAAAAGGATAACTTATGACGACACAAGAATTTTACACCCTTCTGGCTGACAAGGGCTTTGAGCTGTCTGACCAGCAAAAAAAACAGTTTGAACACTACTTTGAGCTCCTGGTCGAGTGGAACGAGAAGATTAACCTGACCGCCATCACTGATAAGGAAGAGGTCTACCTCAAGCATTTTTACGATTCCTTGGCGCCGATTCTCGAAGGCTTTATCCCCAACCAATCCTTGAAACTCTTGGACATTGGGGCTGGCGCAGGCTTTCCCAGTCTGCCTATGAAGATTCTTTTCCCCAAGATTGAGGTGACCATCATTGACTCGCTCAACAAGCGGATCAACTTCCTTAACCTCCTGGCTGAGGAGTTGGGCCTGACGGGTGTGGCTTTTTACCATGGCAGAGCAGAAGACCTTGGGCAAGATAAGATCTTTAGAGGCCAGTTTGACCTGGTGACAGCCAGAGCTGTCGCCCGCATGCAGGTCCTCTCTGAACTGACCATTCCTTTCCTCAAGGTCAAAGGCCAACTCATCGCCCTCAAGGCTAGCTCAGCCGATGAAGAAAATCTAGCTGCCAAAAATGCCCTCAGCCTGCTCTTTAGCCAAATCCAAGTCTCTCACGACTATCAGTTGCCAAATGGTGACCCCCGCAACATCACCATCGTTGAAAAGAAAAAAGAAACCCCAAATAAGTACCCTAGAAAGGCGGGGCTTCCCAATAAAAAACCGCTGTAAGTCATTAAATATCTCCTGTTTATTTTAATAAGACATAAACTAAAAACAATCAAAATCACACAGACTCCCTAGTCCATAAGGACATTTGGAATAGCTGTGTGCTTTTTTGTATGGCGACAACTTTCACCTATTTTATAGTCCTCTTTAAACTCTTTCATAGGACAATCAACATTTTATACCAAAAAAGACTATTAAAATGCGATTTGTTATAGCAAGGAATTAAATTCTCTATATAGGATCATTCACTTCATTGTATAAACAATAATTTCCGGCAGTCCCATCATCTCTCCTATTAGCTAAATTTTAAAAGCTCAGTTTCACTATATAGACAGCTATTACCATTTCCATTCATTGATTTAGGAGGTGCAACGTTAGGACTATTCTTTTTCTATAAATGAACCAAAATACTCTTAAACTCCCAAAAGATAAAATATTCGAAAAAGACTTGAATTTTTGGAAAATTTTTGTTTTAATAAAACAATAGCTTTTGCTATAAATAAATATTTAGGAGAAAATGTTTATGTCTAAACAAGAACGGTTTTCATTGCGCAAGCACAAGCTCGGTGCAGTTTCTGTCCTTCTTGGTGCTTTCTTTCTTGTATCTGCTGGTTATGAGGTTAGAGCCGATGAGCTATCACCCAATAACCCTGCCCTCACCCAGGTAGAAACCAGTAGTCAATGGTCTGAAGAAACACCTGATCAAACTAATCAGGAAAATCCAGAGAGTTACAGCACTTCTACAGCTTCTGAACCGATAACTTCTCTAGCCTTAGACCAAGTTAGTCCAGAAATCTCCAATCCGACAACAGAGGCTCCAGATCATCTTGACCCAGAAACTTCAGGTTCAGATGCTACAGCTGAAACAGAAGCGCCTTTGGCGGATCAAGAAAAACCAAAAAATATTGATAGTAATACCATCATTACAGTTCCTGAAACCTGGGACACAGGCTATAAGGGAGAGGGGATGATTGTTGCGGTCATCGACTCAGGTTTGGACATTGAACATGATGCTCTGCGACTTTCGGACATTAACAAGGCCAAATACCAATCAGAAGATCAACTCAAGCAAGCTATGGCAGAGGCTGGCATCACTTATGGCCGTTGGTATAGCGACAAGGTCGTCTACGGCTATAACTATGTTGATGTCAATACAGAATTGAAGGAAGCAGAAACTAGTTCTCACGGCATGCACGTGACAGGGATTGCTGCTGGTAACCCTAGTCAGCCAGTTGGCGGTGAGTTAATCTACGGCGTTGCCCCTGAAGCACAGGTTATGTTTATGAGGGTTTTCTCTGATGTTCACTCAACTACTGGCCAAGCACTGTATATCAGAGCTATTGAAGATGCCGTCAAACTCAAAGCAGATGCGATCAACCTTAGCCTAGGAGGCGCCAATGGTTCAACGGTCAATGTTGGTGATCAACTCATCGCTGCCATTGAGATGGCTCGAAAAGCTGGGGTATCTGTCGTAATCGCTGCAGGTAATGATGGTACTTTTGGTTCTGGACATAGCAATCCTCATGCCAGCAACCCAGATTATGGCCTGGTTGGTAGCCCATCAACTGCTAGAGATGCTATTTCAGTCGCTTCTTACAACAATTCAACCATCATGAGTGAAGTTGTTCAGATTATTGGTCTTGAAGATAACGTAGAGCTGAACCACGGCAAGAGCTCCTTTACCAATGCAGATGCCAGCGAAATCAAATTCGATAAAGACAAGGCTTATGAACTGGTTTATGCAGGACTTGGTCTGGAAGACGATTTTGCAAACATTGATATAACAGGTAAACTCGCTCTGATTAAGCGCGGCGAGATCACTTTCAACGAAAAAATTGCCAACGCTGCCGCTCACGGTGCCGCTGGTGTGGTTATCTTTAATCATACATCAGGCGAAAACAACATCAATATGTCTTTGGATGAGTCTGGAAGTGTTATCCCATCCATCTTTATCCCTTACGAATTTGGTACGGCCATCCAAGAAAATCCATCACTCAAACTGAGCTTCAAGGATCAAATGGATAAATCAGCCAACCCACAGGCTGGCAAGCCATCTGATTTCTCTAGCTGGGGTCTAAGTGCTGATGGGGAACTCAAACCAGATCTATCCGCACCAGGAGGTAGTATCTTTGCTGCCATTAACGATAACAAGTATGAGATGAAAGACGGGACCAGTATGGCAGCTCCCCACGTTGCCAGTGCTGCTGTCCTTGTCAAACAGTACCTCAAGGAGGCCTACCCAGACAAGACCGATTCTGAATACGAAGCGCTCATCAAAAATTTGATGATGAGTACTGCAAACCCTCACTTCAATGAAGAGACCCAAGCTTACACTTCTCCACGACAACAAGGAGCAGGTGTCTTAGATACAAAAGCAGCCATTTCAACAGGCCTATACGTCACTGGCAGCGACCAATATGGTAGCGTCAACCTAGGAAATGTCAACGATGCCTTTAGCTTTGTCGTGGTGGTCCATAACATTACTGATCAGGATAAAACACTTGATTACATCACTCATGTCAACACCGACTTGGTTGAAGCCGATAAAATTACCCTCAAGCCACGTGAGTTGAAAACCGTGTCTGGTCAACCCATCACTGTCAAAGCCAACAGCAGTACGACCGTTCTTATCACTGTCGATACGTCTGAATTTAGCGAAGAATTAACGGAACTCATGCCAAATGGTTATTACCTAGATGGTTTCGTTCGCTTTGTTGACCCTACAGACAAGGGTGATGTCATCAGCATTCCTTATGTCGGCTTTAAAGGGGAATTCCAAAATCTTGATGTCCTTGAAAAACCTGTTCTTGAGCTCTTAATGGCTGGTAAAACAGGTGTCTATTTTGGTGAGGCTGCACCAGGTAAAGAAAATGTTACAAGTTTAGTGACCGATAGCAGTGATATCGTGTATGCCAATAACAACACTCGAACAGACTTTGCCATCAAATCTTTAGGAACCTTTACGGATGGACAGGGCGGTTTTGTTCTTGAATTTGATGGAACAGGGGCTCCCCGCTTTGCCATTTCACCAAACGGTGATAATAACCAAGATTCACTAGCTCTTCGCGGTGTCTTCTTAAGGAATTTTACGAACCTAGTGGCGAGTGTCTACAAGGCAGACGACACTGATGAAAAGAGCCCTGTTTGGCAAAGTAAGCCAGAATTTGGTGATAAGAACTACTTTAGTGGTGATCCTAAAAATGAAAAATCAACGGTTCTTTATAAGACTGAATTTGCTGGCCGTGACAATGATGGCAAGGAGCTAGAAGACGGGCATTATAAATATGTCCTGACTTATTATCCAGAAGTATCTGGCGCTAAAATGCAACGTATGAGCTTTGATATCATTATTGACCGACAAGCACCGCAAATAACAACAGCCTCTTATGATGAGTCTTCTTTTGTCTTTAAACCGCGTCCGGCTATCGAATACGGGCCATCAACCATCGTCCGCGAGCGTGTCTTCTATCTCGTCCGTGACAATGATGGGAACGCTACAATGATTAAAAAAGATGACGAAACAGGTAAACTCAGCATTGTCGATAACCGCGTCTACTTGACTCAAAACAGTGATGGCAGTTTCGACTTACCGCTCGATTTAGCGGATTTAGCTGATTTCTATTATGTGGTCGAAGATTTTGCTGGTAATATTGTATCAGCTAAAGTAAAAGATCTTGTCTCTATCGGCAATAACTTTGGCTTAGTGGACGTCAATGTTGTAGACAGCGAAACAGGTGCTCCAACTAATGTGACACATTCTTTCTCTGTCAAGGATGCTGATGGTAACATCGTGACTGATTTGCCCCGTTACGCTGATACTAAAAACGTGATCAAATTGCCATTTGGCACCTATACCTTCGACCTTTTCATCCATGATGCAGAACGCTCAGTTATTGATGGAAAAACATCTGTTACCCTTGACTTGACTGAGGAAAACAGCCGTCAATCTGTAGACTTCCTCCTGAAACTCTTAGCAAAGCAGATGGTCACCACTGTCTTTAATCAACAACTTCCTGAGGGAACAAGGGTTGATCTCACAACCGCAGCAGGTCAAATCTTGAATTTACCAGTGGCTCGATACAATCCGTTGGCATACAGCAAGTTCACTCCTGTCGGTGATTACAGCTTATCGCTCAATTTACCAGAAGGTTACGAGATCTTGGAAGATTTAGCGATTTCTGTCGCAGCCGATGCGCCATCCATTAAGCAGTTGACATTGATTAATAAAACAGCGCTCTTAGCAGCTAGCCGTCAAACAGTGACAGATCACTTCACTTACTACAATGCTAGCCCAGAAGCTAAAACAGCCTACGACCTTGCTCTCAACTCTGCGCAAACTGTCTTGGAAAATAAAAATGATCAACTGACCGTGGATCAAGCAACTGAGGCATTGCTGGCTGCCATCGCTAACCTCAATGGTACTGAGACAGACACCACTCGTCTAGAACAGCTAATCACTGCTTCGCAATCCCTCATCGATACTGAAGATGCCAGCTACCGTTACGCAGCAACATCGCTCAAAACAGAATTTGATCTAACACTGGCACAAGCTCTAAATACCTTAACCCAAGATCATCTTACCCAAGAGGCTGTTGATGCTGTCACAAACCTTCTGGCCGCTGCTAAAGAAGCTCTCAATGGTGTTGCACCGACAATCGGCCTGACAAATCCAGATGACAATGACCAGACAGCCCCAGTGTCCATCTTTGATCCAGCCTTGGACGACGATGGGGATGGCTTTAGCAATGCCATTGAACTGATTGCTGGAACTGACCCAACTGACAAGGATAGTTTCCCTCAAACAGCTAAAGGAAATCTGAAAAATAACGGTGTAGCTGAAGAAGCTGAGCCATTGCCAGTCTTTGACCCTGCTAGAGATGATAATGGCGAGTTGAGCCTCTTTGAACCTACTTCAGATTCTCAAGAAAGACTTATGCCTAAACCTTTGACAGCACAGCCATCAGAAGCGCAAGTAGTCCTGTTAGCGTCTGGACCTTCTACAATCAGCCCAATCACTCAGGCAAATTCAAATACGTCGACTAAATCCCTGCCTAAGACAGGTGAGATGACAAATTGGTTGACCATCTTCGGTCTAATCAGTTTGGCAACAGTTGTTCTCAACCGTCATTGCAAGAAGATAAAAGACTAATTGCCTATACAAGAGGTTCTCTTCCAATCTCTTCACTATCAAAATTAGCTAGAGATTAAGCTAATCATCTCAACAATAAAACCACACGGTGAGCCACTCTTGAACCTTCTCAAGAAATGATACTCACAGTGTGGTTTTGTGTTGTTCTAACACAGGCTTTATTGGTGAAAGTGGAACACTTACTCTAAACCAAGTCTCTTCTTCTCCTCTTGGAGTAAGGTTTGGAGATCATTTGGCAAAGCAGGGAGAGAAACGCACTACTACATCAATAGTTGCGATGAAGGGCTAACGCTCTTTGTACCTTTTCAAGTATTGATGCAGAGAAATAACTCACTCACCTAAGCGGTTCTTTCTCTTCTTCGCTAATCCCAAGAGACCTAGCAAACCAAGCCCTACACTCATCCAAGTAAGGCTTGAACTAGTCCCTGTCGCTGGCAAGACATTTTGACGAGCAGTTTTTGCTACAGCAGGTTGACTAAGTGGCTTTGGACTTTCCACTACTAGTTCTTGGTAAGCTTTCGTCACCATCTGCTCAATCTCAAGGCGTTCTGGTTCGCTTAGTGGACGTGGGGTCGGCTTTGGATTTGAACCTGGGAATGGCATTGGATTTAATGGCAGTTTACCGTCAGTTGTATCCGGTGTTTTCGCTTCAACATAAACCAGACGGTATTGCGCAAAACCTTCATTGCTATCCACTGGATTTAGGTAGGTAATGTCATCGTAGTTGTCTGCTAGAAGTTTAGCGCGATCAGCAGACAGGAAGCGAATATCTAAGCCCTTGATGCTGTCAGTGAAGCCCCAGTTGTTGTCAGCGCTTGGGTTGATGGTTTTTTCTGAGATAATGTAGTCAATGATAGCTTGGCGGTTTTCCAATTTGAGGACCTTATTAAGACTGGCATTGACCACACCAGGGAAGCTACCATTAGCACGGTAGTTGTTGGTCACCACGATGAATTCTTGGGCATCATCAATCGGTTGGCCTTGGTAGCGCAAATCGCGCAGACGACTGGCTTCTGGGTTAATCAGTTTACCGCTACGGTCATACTTGGCTGGCTGAGTCACATCATAGAGATAAGTGACACCGTCAATGACGTCGAAGTTGTAGGTGCGGAAATCTGGGTTGATTAAATCTTGTGCCTCAGTCTTGGTCGGATCAATCTGGTTGAACTGACCTGCTGACATTTCCAGCCATTCTTTGATGTCAGCTCCGGTGAGCCTGAGGATTGCTGTCACATTGTCATAGAGGTAGAGATCCGCAACGTTTTTAATGGCGATTGGTCCAGCAGGAATGTCTGTAAAGTTAGTTGCATCGTTGAAATTACGGCCCCCTGCCTTAAATGGCGCTGCCGCAGACAAGATTGGCAGGTTGCCTTCTGGGGTACCAGCCAACTCTTGCTTCACATACCATACTTGGGCATTGTTAACGATTTGGACAGATGGGTCATCCTTAACGAGGGCGAAGTAGCTGGTAATCGGTGCGGTTGTGGTCCCAACTTGCTGACGGACATAGTTGACTGTGCCGTCATGAGCGTCTTTAGCTAATTCAAGGATTCGAGGGTCAGTCGTTTCAGACTTGGTATCGATTTTTCGAATTTGTCCTTTAGCCGTATTGGTTTGCCATTTGCCGTTGGTGTAGGTCAAGTTGAGGTCAATGACACCGAGGTGGTCACCGTATTTACCAGCCATGGTTACAGGCGTGCCGTTGATAAGACCGTTGACGTCATCAACACCGGCATAGCGGCTGTAGAAGCCTTTACCGCCGGCAGGGAATTCAGCGTGTGAGTGGCCTGTGACCACTGCATCAACACCTGGAATACCAGCGATTTGGTAGCCGACGTTTTCTTCCCCTTTCTCGTATTTGTCATCACCGATACCTGAGTGTGAGAGGACGAGGACGATATCAGCACCTTCTTGGCGGATTTTAGGCACCAATTCTTGGAGGGCTTCAACAGCGTCACGAACAGTTACCTTACCTTCCAGATGCGATTTATCCCAATTGAGAATTTGCGGTGGGGTGATTCCGGTGATCCCGATTTTGAGGGTTACAGGATTACCGAGGGTATCCGTGAAGTTCTTAGAAACGATGCTGTGCGTTTGGAAAAGAGGCTGACCTGTCGCAGCATCCAACACATTGGCATTGAGAAGAGGTAAACCTGCTGAAGCAATGACGGTTTCCAAATAAGGCAGACCGTAGTTGAACTCGTGGTTTCCAAGAGTTCCGGCATCAAATCCAAGAGCTGACAAGGCCTTGTACATCGGGTGCTGTTCACCTGCTTCAACGGGGTCAACAGTAGACTTGTAAGTGCCTAATGGTGTTCCCTGAATGGTATCCCCGTTATCCACCAAAATGACATTGCTGTTTTCAGCCTTGGCTTCTTCAATCAGAACTGCTGTCTTGGCTAGACCAAGGTTCTGGGCAGGTTTATCTTGGTAATAGTCATAGTTGACCAGGTTGGTATGGAGGTCAGTGGTTGAGAGGATGCGCACATCAACCGTTTGTCCTTCGACTGGAGCGGTCTCTTTTGCTTCATCTGAAGTCGTCAAATTTGCCGTCAAATCTGCAGGAGCTAGAAGAGGAGCCTCTTCAAGGTTATTTGGAGCCTCAGCTTCCTTAGTAGTAGCCACAAATGCTTCAGAAGGTGTGGAATCTTGGTCAGATGAAGTATCTGTCGTCTCTGTCACAAGTCCTGTAGCACTGCTAGAAGCCCCTGAATTGGTATTTTCAACTGCTACGCTACCTGTCTGCTCTTCTGCCTGAACGGCTTGGTTGGCACCTGCTGCTAGCAAGACAGACAAGAGAAGTGCTGATTTAGAAAGATAGTGTTTTGACATCATTTCGCTCCTTTTTGATAAGTTAACAAGTTTATTATACAAAAAAACTTTATATTAAACAAGAATTTTAGATTTGAAATCGGATTAAAACCGAACATATACAAAAGAATCATTCTAATCTCCTGTAGATAAGAGACTCTACCTTAACATACAGACCTGATTCACAATACTTCTCCTCTCAAAAAACAATCCCTGCCAAGTTAGGCAGAGATTCTCATTTTTACCAAAAATAACTGAGATGATGTCTGGAGAAGTTCCTAAATGTAGATTCAGTCAGCATTCTGATAAGTATTAAGGAAGTGTCAATTAGCTTAGAAAGGTTATTAACAAGAGATTGACATCAATCAAGCCAACTCAGCTGTTATGTTAAAGTTGCGACAACTAATTTATTTCCGATTTTCTGGAAAAACCTTTCGTAAGATACTATTGGCCACATAGACAAGCCCTGTTGTCACCAGCAAGCCAATCCCCATATAGGTCCAGGTGCTGCTGGTCAGGGGTTCTGTGCCTAGTACTTCATTCATAGCAGGCAGGTAGACCGCCGCTAGCTGCAGGGCAGCTGACAGGATGAGGGCTCCAACCAAAATCTTGTTCCTAAAGAAGGCTGCATTGAAGCCAAAACCTTTTGGATTGCGGACATTGAAGATATGAAGCAACTGGGCAAAAGCCATAAAGGTAAAGGTGGCTGTCTGGGCATACTCTAGGCTGGCTTCCCTGACATAAGCCAACCTAAAGATGAGAAAGCTGGCTGTCGCGATAATGGCACCGCTGACCAAGATCCGTGTTAGAAAGGCCTTGTTCACCAAGCCACCAGATGCCCGACGGGGCGGCTGGTTCATGATGTCCTTATCTGCCTCTTCAAAGGCTAGGGACATGGCTGGACCAATGTCGATGACTAAGTTGAGGTAGAGGATGTGAAGGGCCTGAAGTGGCATGGGCAGGTTAAAGATAATGGTCAGGAGGACCACCAAAATCTCAATCATGTTACAAGAGAAGAGGAACATGACGTATTTCTTGATGTTGGCAAAAATGTTTCGGCCAATCTCTACAGCTGACTCGATAGTGGAGAACTGGTCGTCTGTCAAAATCATGGCAGCCGTTTCCTTAGCCACTTCTGTTCCGCGGATTCCCATGGCAACACCGATGTCAGCTCCGTTCAGAGCCGGTGCATCATTGACCCCATCCCCTGTCATGGCAGCAATGTGTCCTTCTTCCTGCAAGGACTGGACGATCTGCAACTTGTTTTCAGGTGAGACACGGGCAAAGACTGCTGTTTCTTGCACTTTTTCTGCGAAGTCTGGTTGATCAACCAGCTGGTCAATCTCCTTACCGGTCATGGTCTTATCATGGTTTTCAATCCCGATTTGCTCAGCGATAACGGAAGCTGTCTTTGGATGGTCTCCGGTGATCATCTTGACTGCAATACCGGCATTTTGGGCTGTGGCTACGGAATCCTTGACATCATCCCGTGGTGGGTCCATAATGCCAGCCAGACCATCGAGAACAAAGTTTCCCAGATAGGTCTCGAAAGTCTCCGCAAAGTCATTGGCTGCGACGTCTTCTGTCAGATCAAGGGAGGCAACAGCCAAGACCCGCATGCCTTCTGAGGCTAGGCTTTCATTTTGGGCCAACCAGTAGTCCTGCTGGTCACTTGGGATAAAGTCATGGATGAGGACATCTGGCGCACCCTTGACGACAATGCGCTGGCCACCATCAGATTGGACCAAAACAGCCATGTACTTGTGATCCGAGCTAAATGGAATCTCAGCCAAACGCTCCCAACCCTGCTCCTTGAAATCCGCATAGGTCAGGTCATTTTTAGCCGCTAAGACAACCAGAGAACCTTCGGTCGGATCCCCGATCATCTGGTATTCTTTTTTAGAGGTGTCATCGGATTGGTCTTCTGCCAGGCGTAGCTGGGCGTTTGAGGCCAACAATCCATGAATGATGAAACGCGCCAGTTTGTCCTCTGACAAGTCCGACTGGAGAGCCGTTTTTAAGTCAAGATCTTGTTTTTCCTTGTTTTCCAAGACGTCACCAACTGGCTCATAGCCACGTCCTGTGACTTCTAGCTTGCGGTCATCCGCCAGACGAATCCGCTCCACCGTCATCTGGTTTTCCGTCAGGGTCCCTGTCTTGTCACTGGCGATCACAGTTGTGGATCCCAAGGTCTCCACCGCAGACAGGGATTTGACCAAGGCCTTTTGCTCAGACATCATCCGCATGCCGCGAGATAGAGTGATGGTAGATACCGCTGGCAGGGCCTCTGGAATAGCCGCAATGGCAAGGATAATGGCAATGTGAAGGATATGGACCATGTCCTGCCCCTTGATGAGGCCGACCACGATGACCAAGAGCGCTGCTGCTAGTGCCAAGAGAATCAGCACCTTACCCAGCTTCTTTAATTCCTTATCAAGTGGCGAATCGTTGGTCGATTTTTTGTCAATCAAGGAGGAAATCTGACCGACTTCGGTCTCCATCCCTGTCCCGGTCACGACTGCCTTGGCATTGCCTCGTGCAACGGCCGTTCCTGAAAAGACCATGTTGAGGCGGTCACCGATTGATTGCTCGTCCTCAAAGACTTGGTCTGCGTCCTTGTCCACCGGCTCAGACTCCCCTGTCAGGGCAGACTCGATAACGGCGAAGTTACTGCTGCTCAGCAAGCGGCCATCGGCTGAGATGGCATCGCCTTCTTCCAGAACCATAATGTCTCCTGGCACCAGTTCCTTGGACTCGATTTCCATCGTTTCTCCATTTCGGATAACCTTGGTCGTGGTAAAAATCATCTTTTGCAGGGCTTCCACAGAACCTTGCGCCTTCCACTCAACAAAGAATCCTGTTAAGACGGCAATCAACAGGGCTGCAAACACTGCGATAGCCTCGACCCATTCGCCCATAAAGAGGGACAGAATAACTGCTGCTCCTAAGAGATAGACGATAATATTGTTGATATTGTGCCAGAGGATTTCCCACGGTGACAGGTTTTCTGTCTGCTCTAGCTCATTGAGACCGTACTTTTTTTGGCGGTCTTGGACCTGCTCTTTCGTCAAACCTGTCTCGGTTGCATTCAACTGCTCTAAGACACTCTTACTCGTCGATTGATAGATCTTCTTCATTCCTACTCCTTCTATTTCTGACTAGACAAAACGCCTGTGCTCCACAAAAAGCATCAGGCGTTCGCAGTACTTATTTGTGTTAAAAATCATGGAAATAAAAGCTATTTCTGATGATTTTATATCATTATAGCATATTTTTTATACTTTTTCAAGCGCTTCCACTTTTGCCTTTTGTGACACTTGTTATCTCCTGTCATGACAAGACGGACTAGTCTACTTGCTATTTTCCGATAAACTAAGGACAAAGAAAAGAAATTTGATATGAAAAGAGCCTTAAAACCTACTGCCATCGCCTTTGTTCTCCTCTATGCCAGCTTTATCTTATTGGTCAAAAGTTGTAACAACTTCATGGCTACCATGACAAGCTATCTCTTATGGTCCTTGCCAGCTAGTCTGATCATCGGTTGCCTCTATGCCACACACTCTTCTCAGAAAGGAGAATGACATGACCACCACTAAACTAGTGACTAAAAACCTCTCAAAAGCCATCAAGGGCAAAAACATTCTCTCTGATATAGCTCTTTAGTTTTAAAATAGTATTTAATAAAATAGAAGTATGGCTTACGGAATTGATTTTAGAAAACGTGTTATCTCATATGTGCAATCAGGACACTCTAAACAAGAAACTTGTGCTTTATTTGGGATCAGCACCAATACCTTATATCTTTGGGAGAAACAATTAGAAAAAGAGGGACACCTCCATCAAAAATCACGTGCTCGTCCCCCTCGCAAACTCCCACTAGAGCAATTAGAGTGCTACATCCAAGAGCACCCAGATGCCTTTCTAAGGGAAATAGCAGAGCATTTCAACTGCAGTATCCCATCCGTCTGGGCAGCCCTGAAAAAGTTGAAGATGACTTTAAAAAAAGACAACAACCTATAAGGAACAAAATGCCGACAAGGTCAGACGCTACTTAGATGTCTTAGCGTGTTTTCCAGGTATGCCGATTATTTATATCGATGAAACTGGAATGGACACCTATCTCTACCGTCCCAGAGCGAGAGCCGTGAGAGGTCAAAAGGTTTATGCCAAGGTCAGCGGACGCCGATTTGAACGCCTTTCAGTAGTAGCAGGTCAAGTTGTTGCCCAGGTGGTCGCTCCTTTGTTGTACCATGGAACCATGACAGCAGATCTGTTTACCAAATGGTTTGAAGAGCAACTTCTCCCATCCTTATCAGTTCCCATGTGATTGTTATGGATAATGCGACCTTTCATCCTAAAAAACAACTCGATCAGCTGTCAATCGCTCACGGGCACTATTTTCTTCCGTTACCCCCTTATTCTCCAGAACTAAACCCAATTGAACAGTTTTGGGCTACCCTTAAAAGAAATGTAACGGAATTATTAAGAATATTCAGCTCTGTTCAAGAAGGCTTGGAATACTATTTTAAAACTAATACTAAATAAAATTCAAAAATAGATAATTTAGTGCATTACCGACTGATTCTCAAATAAAACAGTATTGCTTGATTTCCAAACGTCGCAATTAGATAAAAACCGCTTCAGTAGTTCACAGGACTGTTAGAGACTAGAAAACGTGGTGGCAGTAAGGCTAGACATGCTAAGATCAAGTAAACGAACCCTTTACCCTTCTATTTTTGATTTTAATTCAGTATAAACGACTATAAACTCCCAATAATCCAACAAAAACACAGCCAGATCAGTTTCACCTGCACGAAGGGAAACCAATCTAGCTGTGTATTTTTTGACCTGTTTAGCCAAGGGACATTGACTGACACTTTCTTCCCTCCTCAGACCAATCCTAGGTCATGTCAGACAAAGGGGTTGTAAAAACGACCGCCATTGTAAACAATCAGTGCCAGGGTCAAGACGACAATCAGGAGGCCAAGGGCTAAAACCAACTTGTCCAGACCAGACCAGACCTGGCTGATATACCAGGTTCTGACCTTATTTTTCCCAAACCGCCGAAGCTCCATGGCAGTCGAAATGGTATCGATCCGATTCAAGGAACTAAAAATCAAGGGCAGGACAATCTGTAGATTACCCTTGATGCGTTGACTCAGTTTGGCCTTACGAGACAGCTCCAAACCACGCGCTTCCTGACTCTTTCTGATCATGAAAAATTCTTCCTGCAAATCAGGAATATAGCGCAGGCTCAAACTCACCGCGTAGGCTACCTTGTAGGAAACGCCCAGCTGATTCAGGCTTGCTGCCAACTGACTGGGATGGGTAGTCATCATAAAGACGATGGCCAAGGGAACCGTGCAAAAATACTTGACGCCCAAGTTGAACAAATAGAAGACTTGCTCCGCTGTCAGATTAAAGCGTCCCCATCCCTCCCAGAGCACATGACGTGTCCCGTAAAGGGCAACCCCATACTCTGGGCTAAAAAGGTAGACAGTTACCAGATTGAGCAGGGCAAAGACACCAATAAAGCGCAGGACAAAGCGAACCTCACGAAACCGAATGCCCGAAAGCTGAACAATAAGGAGGCTCAAAGCCGCAATCAAGAGCAAGATTCTCGTGTCGTAGGTCACCATGGCAGAGATAGACACCAAGATAAAAAAGAGCAGTTTACTAGCACCCGATAGCTGGTACAAGACTGTGCCACCTGGTCGATAGCCAAGAAGATTCTGATTAGCGGCCATTGCTTTTCCTCCCTTTCTTGTAAAATGCTGTGAGAGCAATCGGATCCACCGCCAAACGCTGAGCTAGGTTAAAGATACTGGTCTCCCGCAGATTGGCCTTAGCAACCAGCGCCGCATCCGATAAAACCGCCAAGGGGGATTGGTTTGCTATCACCTGACCGTCTAAAACAACCAAACAGCGGTCACTATGTTCCAGCATCAACTGCATGTCATGGGTAATCATGACCACCGTGTGACCGGCCTCAGCCAAGTGGTCTAAGAAGGCCATCATCTCCTCATAATGGGCCTGGTCCTGGCCAGCAGTCGGCTCATCGAGCAGGATCACTTCTGCCCCCAAGACCAAGATAGAGGCGATGGTCACTCGCTTCTTCTGCCCAAAGGACAGGGCAGAAATCGGCCAATGCCGCATAGCATAAAGGCCACAGACCTTGAGCACTTCAACGACCCGTTCTTCTATTTCCTCCTCCTGCCAGCCACGCAGGCGCAATCCTAAGGCCACCTCATCATAGAGCTGGGTCTGGCTGATCATCTGATTAGGATTTTGGAGGACGTAACCAATTTTTTCGGCCCGCTCCTTGATCGAATCCTGGCTAATATCCTGTCCCTGCCACAGAAACTCGCCATCTGCCTGGATGAATTGGCACAAAGCCTTAGCCAGAGTAGACTTACCCGCGCCGTTTTTGCCGACAATCGCCAGGCGTTCTCCCTTTTTAAGGTCTAGGTCAATCCCCTTCAAAATCAGCCGGTTGTCATAGGCAAATGTCGCTCCGCGCACGCTTAAAAGAGGGGCAATAGCCTGCTCAGACTCCAAGGCCTCCACCTGCAAGTCAGGCTTTTCAAGCATGGACAAATCCAGAGCAGGGAGCTGGTCCAAGGGCTGGTCTGCAGCCATCGGATAAGCCAAATCGCGCAAGACCGACAAGTAAAGCGGCTCGCGAATCCCATGCTGAGCTAGGAGATCACTGGCTAAGAGCTGATTCGGTGCCCCGTTAAAGACGATACAGCCATCCGCTATCAGAACAATGCGATCCAAGTCCAGGGCCAGCACCTCCTCCAAGCGGTGCTCAATCACCAGGGTCGTCGCTCCCGTTTCTTCTTGCATCTGCTTGATTAGGGCAATGGTGTCCTGACCAGTTTGCGGGTCAAGATTAGCCAGCGGCTCATCAAAAAGCAGGATGGGGCTCTCATCGATCAAGACCCCTCCCAGACTGACCCGTTGCTTCTGACCACCGGACAGATCCTGAGGACGATGGCCCAGCAAGTCGCGCAACTCCAAACGTTCTGCCCAGCTAGCCACTTGGTCTTTCATGACCGATTGGACTACCATGTCATTTTCCAAGGCAAAGGCTAAATCCTCAGCAACCGATAAACCGATAAACTGGCCATCCGTGTCCTGTAGAACTGTCGAAACCAACTGCGATTTGTCATAGACAGACTGGTCAAAAGCTGGCTTGCCTGCCATCAAAAATTCCCCAGACATGGTTCCCTTATGGATAGCTGGGATAATGCCATTGAGCAATTGACCCAGGGTCGATTTCCCAGAACCAGAAGGTCCCGCAATCAACACCTTCTCCCCTTCCACAATCTCTAAATCGATCCCCTTCAAGGTCGGCTCCGCCTGGGCATCGTATTGAAAAGAAAAATTCTTAAACCTTATCATCGTTTCTTTCATCACCTCCTATTGTAAACTAAAAAGGCTGAATTGTCAGCCTTTTCTCCTCTTAAAAAAACCTATAGCCAGTTATAGTTTTGGGGTGGGGAGGTTTATTGACTTTCTGTTGGCCCTTTAAAAACAAACCACTTACTAATAATATAGTTCAATAAAACAATGAGAACCTGCGCAATTAAGGTTTCAATCAGATTGACCAAATCCAGTTGGTGATTGACAAATTGACCAATGATATGAGGGTATTTCTCAACCAAAAGATAAGCCAGGACTAGATCGAGCAGAAGAGTAAACAATCTTGCACCAACAAATTTGACGAAGCGTTGACTCCTCCCATACTTCTCCTGCCTAAAAACAAACCGATCATTAGTAAAAAAGGAAAAGACAATGGCTATGGCATTAGCCAAAACGGCTGATAATGTCGCTTGCCTTGAGACAGTGAAGAGCATCGTCCTAAATATAGTGTAAACCAATGTCGCTAAGACACCGAAAAATAGGTATGCAAAGACTTCACTTTGAATAAAACGTTTAATGGTTCCCATACCTCTCCCTTCTTGTCATACGAGTTGACCGTTCGTTCAAATTCGTATTTCTTTTTAAAAATGGACGGATAGCTGGCCAACCTAATCTTACTGCCATCCAACAGCTAAACAGGTTCGCTAGTGCAAATAGTAAATAAGATGATGAGGCATAAAAGCCAATCACAATATGATTAGGATCCGTTGTTATCCAACGTGAAAAGAGAATCACCACAAAAATATTTAAAAATCCAGTCAAGGCCATCCCGAGAATAATCAGAAGAATGGTTAAAATCTCCTCTGATAGTTTCCATTTCTTAGCGATGCATTCCTTAAGCAAAAGACAAAACCCTATAAAAGATAAGGGAACTGTAAGGATGGTGAAACTCTTATAAAGAGATACAATCCTTTGCTGACTCTTATAATTTTTTTCTCTTTGCTTCAAAATATGTCGGTTGCTAATAACATTGGTATTGGCAAGAGAGCTGAGTTCCTCATCATAGCTGGTAAAAGAACCATCAAATCCAAGTGTCTTCAACTGTTCTTCTGTTCTAGGAAGATCGGTCGATAATAAATGTTCAAAGAAGGTCATGTCTCCAGCAGTAAAATCTGGATAATCTAAGTATTTCTTCTCTAGGTCTGTGTGGCTATAAAATGCAATCTTCCAGGAAGCCTTCATACTCAAGATTAACGATTCCCAGATGTCTCGAAAATGAAAGGCTCCTGTTTGAGAGGAAAGATATAAACCAGGTTTCTTTTCGAGTTTTCCTGATTCAAAAGCTGCCGACAATTCTTCATAGACTTTTTTGTAGAAGTCATTTGTCTTTCGGGCATTATCCCGATAATAATCAACTTCAGACAGAGCATACCTCAAAGCCCACTGGCTGATATCGCCACGGATATCAGTATTTTCCCCAGCCCATAAGCCATAAGCGGACAAGATAATATCTTCTTCTGTCCTCATAGTTGGACTAGCTTCCAAAGCCATTTCAAAAGCTTTTCGAGAAGCCCAAACATGAGGATCCGTCGTCTGGCCATCATCGATTTTATATAGCAAGCTCATGACTTTCGGGGAATAGGTCTGGGTCTTATCATTCATGGCATAGATGCCATAATGATGATAATTAATCGACGAAACAATCGTGTTGATTAGCAAGATTCCCGAAAAAGGAAGAAGCGCAATCATAGACCGCATCAAAATTTTAGGAAGATTGTATCTATTTTCAAGCACCAGAGCCAAGATAATTACAAAACTCACCGCTGCTACAAATGGGATAATCCAGACCGAATCCTCTCTCAAAGTCCAAAACATACCGATGGAAAGAGCAGCTCCCATAGCCCACATCACCTGCTTAAAGATTGTATCATTACGCCTGATAAATAAAGCAATCATACAGGAAACAACCATTAAGAAAACCCACGGAACCAAGGCATTTCGATACACCCGATAGACAGCATCTTGATTGATTGGTGTAAAAATGACGATACTATAAAATAGCAAAAGTAACTTTCCACTTTTAACTAAAGGCGAGATTGCTCTTATAAAAAGATAGGAAGCACCAGCGATCAGTATGCCGTATAATACCCCATAAGGAATATGTAGCCACTTCCCTAGAGCCAGGAAAAAAGGAAAGCCAACATTTTTAACCAAGGTAGTATAAAAATATTTCTCACCCATCCACTCACCAGCTGCCATACTAGCTCCTAGCTTCATCTGCATGGTATCATCATAACCCGAAGTGACAAATAAAGCCCAGGGACTTCCTGCTATTAAGGCAATACGATAAATGGCAACAGCTATCAGCACTCCCCAGAATAAATAATGACGCTTAATTTTAAACCTTGAACTTCTCAATCGATTGCTCCCCCTTATTTTCTCCTCTTACCTATTCCATTCGTAAATTTTATTAGAATCCGAATCTTGGTATATTTCCTTAAACATTGAACCGAATAAAGCGGTCAAGTCTCTATCTGTCAAAACATAATCAATTCCAAGCCGTTCAAAATCTTCAAGACTTAGCTGAATCTCTAGAACATCAGGTGCTGGCCCCACAGAAATCTGCGTTCCAACATCGGATATGGATACATTCATATGTGCGTAACGATTCCACTCTGATTCAAAATCTCCATTAGGGTCCAAGATATTCATTAATTCCAAATCAGGATAGAATCTGACACTATTGATAGTTTTCGCTCCAAACATCTGAGGATAATTATAGGCTCTGGTCTCTGTAAGCCAAAGTCCCTCTTCATTTTCCTTGACTAGGGAACGAATCGTGTGTGTCAGCTTCTTATCTTCAATCACATCCAAGCCTTTAACAGTTGGATTAACCGTCATCCCACTAAGAGCAATAAAGGTTGTCATAATTAAGCTAAAGATAACTTTCTTTTTGAACAAACCAGCCAATACTACCACAAGCATCAGCCCTAGAAAGGCTAAAAGATACTTTTTCCCCATAAATCCTACAAAGTCTGTCCTCTGTAAGAAAAGGAATCCTAAACCAACTGCAACAACCGTAGCTATTAGAACAGAGAGCTTTGAGACTTTTCTTCTACTATTCCAAATCAAAGCAATAAACCACAAGGAAGCGAAAATACTCATTACGGACATGGCTTGCCAGGCGCGCCCTCCTGTCACATAGCTAAATAAGGTGATTTTAGCTACTGCTTCAGGAATCCCCACAATTGCAAATGTAGCTAATAACAGACAAAAAACTGTCACAAAGATTCCAAAGATGTTTTTGCGAATAGTATCCTTGCCGAGATACAACGGCATAGTTGGTAACAGAAATGGCAATAGTGTGACTGCTGATGAAGCCTCTACCTGATTTGTCCAAGTCGGGATTTTAAAGGGCAGAATAAAATTGAGCAATAGATCAGAGAGCCTTGAAATCTCTAGTTCTCCCCCAAGAGAGACTCTACTGCCCGGATAAACGGTGTTCATCGTCGCAGACAGGGCATCCAAACTCCGATAGAGGGTCCAACCCGCAATACTCGTCGCAGACAAAAGTGTCAAACTCATTATAAGGAGATCACTCCTTGAAACCCTTCGATTTCTTAGAGCTGAAATAAATTCTATCAGAAAGAAAGTTGCAATTAGGTAAGCAAATGGCACTTGGAAAGCAGGATAAATAACGAGTACAAAACCTATGATAGATGAACTTAATCCAACTGCCAAAAACAATTTCAAAGCTTTACTTTTCGTTAAAAAGTAATGATGAACCCCCACCATAATCGCTAAAGAAAAGAAGACAATATCTCCCAAGTGTTGCATGAACCACCACTGGATAGCAGGTGTAAAGGTTATCCAAAAGCTACCAATCACTGATAAGAAGCGATTTTTCTTTGTCAAAATCATGGCGAACTCAAATGATAAGAGCAACATGCCTAATAATTTGAAACACCAGTACCAGGACAAGCCTCTAGAAGCACCTAGAAAAAGAAATCCCCAATTAAATGGTTTTCCCAATATCGAAATATCTAAAACTGGCGAATTATAGGCAAGTACCATATTCATACCCGAAAGCCCATAAGACGGATTATTGAATTGATTGCCTGTAGATACCTGTGAAATGGCATAAGGAGTTTGAACCACCCATTCATCTGTCCGAATCATCCGTGGAACACCGACTATAGTCCCATCAGTCCGAGGAGGGATAGAAATCCAGTTTTTGACAATCCCTACCCATCCCAAACTGTCAGAATCTGAAAAATCATTAACCGTGGCATTTTTTTCTCCAGAAACCATCTCTGAGATACCAAAGTTGTTCCAATTTCCTATCGAGCTCCCGTGTAACTCAAAAGAGACACCAGTTATAAATAAAAGCAAAGCAATCAGATAACGCCATCTGAGCAAACTTTTGGCCAAATTCTTTGGAAATGATTCACCATTCACCACTTTAGTCCTTCTGTTTCTCATAATAATCATAAACCTTCAACTCATACTGCATACGATTTTGACGAACTAAAGTATCTAGGATAAAACCTGCAACAAAAGAGAGAGCAGCTAAAATCATGAAACCAGTTGCCAGTATTGCTGATGGCATTTTGGCAATCATACCCGTTTGAGCAAACTCACTGATAACGGGTAGGCCAAATAGCAGTCCAAACAGGAAGAAAATGAGGGTTACCAGACTGAAGAACAAGAGAGGTTTGTAGTCTTTAAAGAGGTTGAAAATCATTCGTAAAACCTTAAAACCATCTGAGAAGGTATTTAGTTTTGACTCACTTCCTTCTGGACGATCCTGATAATTAATTGGCACCTCAACCAACTTAAACCGCTTGTCCAATGAATGGATGGAAAGCTCCGTCTCAATTTCAAAACCAGGAGATAAGACTGGGAACGTTTTGACAAACAAGCGATTAAAGCCACGATACCCTGTCATGATGTCTTCGTAATTGCCTTTGTAAAGTTTATTGATTAAGGTTTTCACCAAGTGATTCCCAAAGCCATGAAAGCCACGCTTATTTTCCTTGGCATAGGTTCCATTAGAGAGACGGTCACCGATGGTCATGTCTGCCATGCCTGAGCGCAAGGGTTCAAGTAATTTTTCAACCTCTGCTGCTGGGTAGGTATCGTCTGCGTCAACCATGATGTAGTAATCCGCATCAATTTCACGGAACATGGAACGCACTACATTTCCTTTTCCTTGTCTAGGCTCAAAACGGACAATCGCCCCCGCTTCTCTAGCCAGCTGATTTGTCTTGTCTTTTGAATTATTATCGTAAACATAAATATCAGCTTGGGGCAAGTAATGCTGAAAATCTCTAATAACCTTTTGAATGGTTACTTCTTCATTGTAAGCAGGTAATAACACTGCAATCTTTTCTGTCATCTTTTGTCCTCATTTCTTTTCATTAGGGAGTGAGAAAAACTGTTCATAATCTCTGATATAACCTCTACCTACAGTTATATCATATTGGAGCAGACGTAGGTCATGAGCAATCTCATCATGTTCAGGAGTATCTCCTGATGAGCTAACACTCGCTTTTTCTAGTACTCTTGTCAGCAGAGCATAGTAAGGCGAAACCTTCGAGTCGGTGTGCTCTAACAAGGCTGCTGTAAAATCACTAGAATTGAGAAGAGGGTAATCTAATTTTTCCTTCTGCCAATTACTCCAAATAAAATAATCCGTTTGATACTGGGTTATCGGATCTGTACTGAACAAGCGCTCCGGGTAAAAACCAGGTAAATGGTCGCCATAAAAGACTACTGTAATCTTTTTATCTATGGTGCTCAAACGTTCCAAAAACTGCTGTGTTGCGCGATCAGTATGACTAAGTAAACGCGAGTATTCTGTCAGCGTATCATTTTCTTTATCGGTAAACCCTTCTCCTTGGGCAATAACTTCCTCTGGATTGCCGACAGACCACGGAGCATGGTTTTGCATCGTAATCACAGAGAAGAACTGATTCTTATCCGTCTCTAAACGTTCTAAGATATTGTCATAAACTGTTTCATCACTGACACTGACGCCCTGTTTCCGAATATTCGAAAATTTATCTTTAGAACCTTCCCAAAAGACTAATTCCCCAAATCCTAAATCCCTATAAATATTATAGCGGTTGTAATTGCTAGCTCCCGAAGGATGGAGGACATATCGGTTGTCGCCTTCAAAAGCATCACTAATCGACGGGAAAACACTCATCTTAGGTACGACTTCCGAATAGAGTGTAGAAACAGTCGGAGAAAAATTATAGAAGGGCAGTCCAGTTAAGCTTTGGAACTCCATGTTAGCTGTCCCACCACCGTAACCATCAGACTGCATGATACCACTCGTTGTTGTTTCTTTGATGCGATTAATGTTCTCCAGCACATCTACCGAAACGGTTATTCCAGGAACCCTTCGTGGGTTAGAGAGACTCTCGCTAAGGATATAAATCACAGTCTGATCAGAAATAGACTGCTCCCTGTCCTGATTAATCTGATTGGCTTCTGCCTCGTACTTTTCAGCTAATTTAGCAATAGCCTCCATACTATAATCTTGTGGCTTCTCCATGATGGGATTTGTCATTTGTTTGACCCAAATGTACATCAAGGATTTATACCTAGCATTTGTCGCAAATCCCAAATAATCAATACTGATTCTATTGTTAAGCTTAGAGAGAATCGGAATTCCTTCTTGAATCTTTTTATCCTTTTCTGTTTGAAAAATATAAAAGATTCCTAAGAAGACCATACTAACTGCAACTAACATCGCTAACTGCTTTTGCCAAGTGCTATATATTTTTCCAGGTACTATACGCTTTCTTAGGATATAAGCTAGAACGATCACAACTATTAGAAGGAGAATTAAATAATAAAATAAGTTTTTATCTACAAAACTCATCACTAGGTGAAGCTCCTTCAACCAAACAAAATCCGTAATCAGTAACGGCTCATTACGCATAGCCATTTTGATGCTGTTGGCTATCGAGAGGACTGTTCCCAGACCTAGAATTAAAATCGAGGCAGAGAAATACTGGTTGATGATTGAGTAAACCACTACTGCTAGGAGAAAGAGAATAATCAACTGAAACAGACTAGCGCCAGGAAAGAGGTAATAACCAAGGAGATCCACCTTTTCCTGAACACCTAGTTGCAGGGTAAAATTGAAGACTAAGGCAAACAAGGCACTGGTCGCGATGACCAAGTTGATACTTGGCCGGTTATGCTTCAAATCTCTCAGGCCGTTGAGGCAGGCATTGGCCAAAACCACAAAAGCCAACAAACACATAAAGACCAAAATCCCTAAAAGGAGCAAGTATTGTGGAAACTGCTCAGCGTTTAAAAATGGTGCCAAGTTACCTTTAATCTGACCAAACAACTTACTGTCGTGAACGGCAATCGAACCGATCAAACAAGCTAGGATAAAGTGATTAGACTCGTATTCTGGCAAGTAGCGCTGACTTTTTCGATGCATGCCTAGAGCCCTGAAGGCATATTTAACAAGAAAAGCCAGTAACACTATGAGGCTAAGTGTCGGTAGAAAATTTGTCTCATAAAACCCATTCTTGCTCCAAGCTTCCCACTTAAAGTCGGGATTATTGATATTTCGTGTCACCAGAAGAAAATAGGAGGACACCAGATAAATCAAGTAGCCAATCCCTAGTTTGAGGACATCCTTGGGCACGATAAATTTAGACAGCTGAACAGCTAAAACAAGGATGGCCAGTCCATAAATCCCCCAACCAGTCTGTTGCCAGAAACCTGCTACTTTAAAGGACTGGTCTTGAATCAGCCGATGGGCGAGGAGGACTAGGTTTAAACCAAAGGTCGATAAGGCCACCAATGGATAGAATAGGACACTTAAATTGGCCCGAAGGGATAGGAATAAATCTCTAAAGGTCTTTAAATTCTTTACGTAATCTTTCATCTTCTTAATTTCTGTATCAAGCGTCGAATGATGTATTTGACCGCCAAGGTCGGACCAACAACGATGTATTTTAAAGCACCGCGCAGGCCACCGATATGATCAAAATTGACAAAAGTCCGTGGGATATCACCGCGCTCATTCAATAATTTATTGTCAATAAAAGGTGTCAGTTCAATAGGCGATTTGGAAATTCTAAAATCATAGTGACGGTCCCAAGCGATATAAACCAGCAAGCGTTCGATGGCATGGAGGATTGAATTTTGAGGCAATGGCTCAGCAGGAATGTCTGCTTCGCTCAACCCTAGGTCAAACAAGGGCCTTAAGGCATCATACTTGAACCAGACAAAAGTCCCATAGCTCATGACAAAGGTATGCAGAGCCTGAAAATCGATGTCTTTTTGGCAACCCATCTCCTTCCAAAGACGGTTCATCTCTGGAGCGATATCATGCTCGTTCCAGGCATCTACAATTTTATTGTACCTAAAAAAGCTTGGAATATCTGCAATCACTAGGCCGAGCTCAAGGTCTTGCTCCAAGGTCTGCAAAATGCCATTAGCAGGCTTGACCAACATATCAACCAACTCTGTTCGCCAAGACTCCCCTGCCCAGAAATCAGCTTCCTTGGACTTCTTAGTGTGAAAATGCCCAACGTAGTCATAGGCCTCCAACTCTTTTTTAAGCTTTAACATTGGCAGGACATCTCGACCGATATTGCCGGTCACGCGAACCTGCGCAGACTGGCCGTAATCTCTCAATATGGCCTCAATCTCTGCCTGCTTCGTCGGATGATCTGTCGTAATCCACAAGTCATAAGCGAATGTAAAGTTCTTAAATGCTGCTAAAAATTCTTCCAGAAGATCCGTGTAAAAGACATGAAGATGGACGGCCACTGACCCTAAAAGAGCTTCTGTCACTGCTACTGGCTGTATATACTTTCTCGCCAGTAAGTACTTGCTGTCTGGATGGCCCATCATGGACATGTGCTTGACGATTAGATCAACCGGATAGGCCGTCTCCCGCTCAATAGCCGACAAAATATAGGGAGTAATATGCTGATTGGCATCAATGGTTTTGACCTTGATGAAGGGGACCCGTTTTTGCACAATAGCGGTCGGATTGTAGTAGGAAAAATCAGGATGAAGCATGCCTGTCACATCTTCTTGGGTTGTGTCAAAGACCACGCCATACCTGAAGCCACTATCTAAAAGCACCGTTGTCACCCGTGTCTCATAGTGATCTATGACATCTTGAACATCCGTAAACGCTTGAACAGACTGCCAAAATCCCTGAAAGGCTTCAGAGCACACCACCTCACGTGAAAAGGACATGAAATAACTCTGAATATGTTCCTTAAACCGCTCGGTCGCCCGAAAATTGGTCATCCCCCAGAAATCAACCGTTTCATCCTGCTCAAAACGGCCATAGGTACTGGCTAGATCGTAAAGCGGACCAAAACAAGTGTCGTTCATGATGGTCACACTGTCATAATCCTGCAAGCGATCAAAGCCCACGCGCGCCATTCCATCTCTCCAGGCCGCAAAATCATAGCCTGAATTCTCCCGTTGCAGGAAATCATCAGCCAATCGGGTTTCCAAAAGCTGCGATTGAGCCTCTGAAGAAAGAGGGCTGTTTGAAATCACTAAAACATGCTCAAAAAGCGGTCGCAACTGCTCCAATTGATAGAGCACATGGCCGCTGATACGGTGGTATTTATTAAAATGAATATAAAGCAAAAGACGCTTCATTTCCTTCTCCTAAATAAATTAATAAGCCTTGTCGTGTATATCCAACGTCGGGAAGAGATGAGGGATTGATAATCAGAAGTAACTGTTTGTAAAGCCGTCGTCACCTCTTTTAACTGATCTTTAAGGTTGTGATTGTCTGCGACGAGGTTTTTCAGCTCTCTGTCAAAGGCTTTCAAAGCGACTTGTTCGTAGCTAAAGTGCAATGTAGCATCATGCAAGTCAGAAGTATCATACACGACTTGATTGTCGTCTGACAGAAACAGATAGCCACTCTCAGTCATAATAGCCGAGCAGTGAACAGGGGTAAGAACTGGAGATGCTTTATCCTGACTCATTCGAAGCTGGTAAAGACCCCCAGTCCTTGGAAAATCAATCCGAATATAATCACCCTCTCCAACAAGAATGTCAAAGGACCCTTTTTCCTTAGCTGGATAAACGTCTATCTGGTAATAGGGAATCACATTGCTATGGTAAACTCTAATCTCCTGAGAAGCTATGTGTTCTAACAACTCTGGCTCTACCTGACATCCCAGAAGGCTAGCCAAACCTGTCGCAAGAGGCTTGGGAGTATAGTGGAGCTGGCCTTCAATCACCTGCACAAATGCCTCACAAGTCTTGTCCAACGTGTAGAGCTGCCTAGCTGCCTCACTAAGAAGCTGCGCTGCTGTCCTCTCTTCTTCATACTGAGAAAGGACCTCCCTGATTTTCCCTGCTAAGGCAGTAGCATCACCTAAAGGATAGCTATTTTTACTTTGGAAATAGTCACTAACGGTTTGATGTCCAAGTGTTTTTGAAGCAATCGAAGGCAATCCAGATAAAATGGCCTCTGTGTAAACGAGAGGAAAAGCTTCCATTTTTGACGTAAAGACTAGCAGATCTTTCCCCTGCAGCAAGTTAAAGGGGGCCTCTTGGTAACCCAAGAAACGAATGTTACTCAGCTGCCTTTCTTCAACGTAGGCGTCTAACATTTCCTTGTAGTGTTGGTCCCAATTCCCGATAAACACCAACTCGAGGGATTCATCGTGAAGCACTTCATAGGCCTGAATCAATTCCAATTGGTTCTTACGCGGGTTAATCCCACCAATCGACACAATCCGATGCTTGTCCGATTCAGCTAGTTCAACCGTCTCCATATGTGAATAGGGAATAAACGGCAAGAGCTTATCCTGTGAAAAATGGTGGGACAGTTCCTCAAAGAGCTCGCCAGTCACTGCAAAAATCTTGTCAGAGAGAGACTCTATGAGCGGGATTTTTTCCTTGTAATAGCCAAATTCACCATAGGGAAACTCATGGATGATCATATGGTGGGGCACACCTTCTAAAGCCGCTGCTACAGCCCCTTGAAATACGTTAATCGTATTGGAAATGACCAAATCAATCGACTCAGACTGGATAATTTCTCTGATTTGAGCGATATTTTGGTGCTGATAGGCGAAGGCCGTAAACTTCTCGTGGTCCTCTATAGGATGAGCCTCCTGCCACCACCAGCGTTTGCTCGGTAACTGAAACAGACCTATCCCCTGCTGGGTCATAAAGTCAATATAGGTCTTATCTGCCCCATCACCATTATCTGGGATAACATTGTAAACGTGATGCCCTCGGCCAGCCAAGTAAGCCATCAGATTAGTGATAGCAACTTCTGCGCCACTGAAAAATGCACCTACTGGCGACACAAATAATATCTTCATACGAAATCATTTCCCTTAAAGATTACTAGTTTGCTTTGACTGCGTTATTCAATAATAGCCTAAACATCCCATCTGCCTTGACGAAGCAAAAGTCCTGTCGAGGAATCCTTTAACGAAAAATCCGACTCATCAATCTCGCGCTGGACAATAAAAACCACGGGCTTAGGCATTGTCAAAATCGTTAAATCCTGTTGGTGTTCATCACGGATATAGGCTTGAAGGCGCAATTTCACACTATTAAAGTATGGCAGTCGACACTTATAAAGCAAGGTCTTTCTTCCCACACCTTCTTGTGAAAAGTCCCAGGAATTGTCATTGTAAAGCCCATTTCCTGTTGAAATGTCAACAAAAGAAAAGGCAATATGTGTCTTAATAGCTTCTTGACAAAGAGTGTATGAAAACTCGATAGTCACTTCATCATCTGGAGACACAACTGTCGGCGACAGCAACCTTGCTTCAAAGTCTGTAATGACCTCTACTTTTTCAGCTTCTCCTTCTTGTGATGACTCCTCAAGGACTCGCTCACCTGTCACATTATCCAAACTATACTGGTTGGCTACGTCAAACGGTTCGCCCTGGGCCTTGATCAAGCCGTCCTCGATCAGGATAGCCTTGTTGCAGTATTTTTTAACAGCCCCCATATCATGGGTCACAAGGATGGTCGTTTTGCCGCTAGCCTTACGCTCGAGGAAATAATCATTACATTTGCGCTGGAAGGCCTCATCACCGACCGCAAGGACCTCATCGAGGACCAAGACATCCCCTTGAGCCTTGATGGCTAAGGAGAAGGCCAGGCGGACCTGCATCCCGCTGGAATAGTTTTTCAGTTTCTGATTCATGAAGTCCTGCAATTCCGCAAACTCCACGATATCCTCATACATGGCATCGATTTCTTGACTGGTAAAACCCAGCATGGCACCGTTGAGGTAGACATTTTCACGACCGGTCAATTCTGGATTAAAACCGACACCCAGCTCGATAAAGGAAACCATTTTTCCCTTAACCGTGACTGAGCCTTTTTCTGGCACATAGATCTGAGAAATGATTTTGAGAAGGGTTGATTTTCCTGAGCCATTTCGCCCAAGAATCCCAAAGAAATCTCCTTCTTCCACATCAAAACTAATATCCCTGAGGACATGTTGCTCCCTGTAGCCCTTGATGCCCTTCAAACGGTTGACCAAGGCGGTCCTCAGACTATGGGTGCTTTCTGTAGGCAATTTAAAATACTTGCTAACGTTTTTGACGCTAACTGCAATGGGTTTACTTGTCATTATAGAATCTCCGCAAAGCGTTTCGCATTTTTATTAAAGAAGGTCCAGCCAATTCCAAAAATCAAGACTGGCAAAAGATAAGGAATCAGAACCAAGTAAGGCTGGTCCACCACCTGCCAAGTGGTCAAATTGGCCGGATCAATCAAGAGGTAGCGAGCGTCCTGAATCATCTGGGCCAGAGGATTGAGCATGAGGAGCTTGCCTGCCCTTGGGCTAAAATCTAAGACATAGGATACCGAGTAGATAATCGGTGTCGCGTACATGCCCGCCTGCATCACAACCTCCCAGACCGGTCCGATATCGCGGTATTTGACAAAGAGGGTCGACAAGAAGAAGGCCAAACCTGACGCCAAGAGGGCCAGCTCGATAAATAAGGGAAGGATCCACAGCCAGTTAAGGCTGAGGGAAACCCCGTTGATCACCGCAAAAACCATGACCACTAGGACATTGATGCCAAAGTTGATCGAAGCATTGGCAACGGCAGATAGCACGATGATCTGCTTCGAAAAATTCAGCTTCCGCAGCAAGTCTCCCCGGCTAACGATGGATACCAAACCCATCGAAGTCGCTTCCTGAAAGAAGGTCCACATGACCATTCCCAATAAAAGTGCCACGGGAAAGTGCGGAATATCGCGTCCGAGGTTTAAAAACCGTACAAAGACAAAATACTGGACTGTAAACAGCAACAAGGGACGCAAAATAGACCACAAATGTCCAACAAAGCTTCCTTGATAGCGTAACTTAAAATCCGTCTTGATCAGTTCTTTTAACAAGATACGGTTAGTTTTACTCAACAAATTCATGAATTCTCCTGAAAGTCAATAGAGACTATTGATGATAGATTTTACTTAAGATAAGGCTGGAAAAAACCAGCTGATGCAGCCACTTGTTCTTTCGGTAGCCGTAAGTTTTGAGGCGACGGTAACGCTCACCTAGGGGCTGCTGGTCGATGGTGAGCCAGTTAGCTAGGATGGCTCTTTGATCTGGCGACAGGCGGTCTCCAACTTCTTCTAGGGCTGTCTTAGCTTGCTCTTGGATCTCATGGATATGGCGCCAATAGCGCTGGTAAATGGGCCTTGGCCCTTCACGAAAGAGTTTAAAGCGCTGGTCCTGGGTCCTCGCTCCGACCACATTTTGGCTGTGCTGGCGATAGAGCTCGCCGGGCTGATCCAGGTAGACCAGATGGCCGAGAGCCGCCGCTAAAATGGCCAGGTACCAGTCGTGCATGATAAGGCCTTCTGTCCTGGTCCAAAGCTGGGCCAGGGCATGGTTAATCAAGGTAACACCACCAGTGACCGTGTTTTCAATCAAAATCGTCTCCAAGCTGGTATTGGCATGATGGGACTGACTCCTGATCATGCTTTCTTCCAAAACCTGGAGGGATTCGTCCACCACCTTGAGGTCCATATAGACGAGAAGGGGAACTGCCACAGGATAGGCCTTGGCCACTTCCAGTTGACTGGCCACCTTATCGGGCAACCAGACATCGTCCTGGTCGCTAAAGAGGTAAACATCTGCATCTTCTAGCTTGACCAAGCGGTGAAAGCTCTTGATAACCCCCAGATTGTCCTGCGAATCATGATCCACCCAGCATATCCGCTCGTCCCTAGCCACATAGTCTGCGATGATGGCCCTTGTGGCATCTGACGATCCGTCATCGCGAATCAAGAGCCGCCAATCCTGATAGGTCTGGGCCAGGATACTGTCCAACTGCTGGGCCAAGAAGCGCTCACCATTATAGGTAGACATAAGAATGTGGACTTTCACGATAAAAACAACTCCTCATAGGCTGCCACAATGGCCTCCCAAGTATAGTGATTTTGCATATTGGCTCTAGCCTTTTGCCCCAAGACCTCATGGTCCACCTGAGCGTCTAGTGTGTTAATCAAGCCTGATAAGCTTCCAGGCGCCTTGGTCCAATAGTAGGCCGTATCCAGCGCCACTTGACGGTTAAAGCTCACATCCAGCACCAGATTAAGATCAGTTTGAGCCAGGGACTCCAATAGACTGGGATTGGTCCCACCAACTTCGTGGCCATGGATATAGGCAAAGGCACTCTGGCGGATGTATTTGAGCAATTCTTGGTCGTAAATCGTCCCTACAAAAACCACTCGTGGGTCCTGCCTAAAACCAGTCTTCTCTGCCAAAGTCTGCCAGTAGGCATTGCCTTGGTAGTTGGCTATGATCAGTAGCTTACGCTGCGTCGATGAGGCCATAAACTCGCGAATGCTGGTCTCGTAATTGTTTTCTGGGACAAAGCGCCCCAAGATCAGGTAATACCCCTTCTCCTGCGTCTCAAACCGTTGGTAAAACTCTCTGACAGACGGGGCTTGCGCTGTCAAACTAGATGGGGTCAAATCCGTTCCATAGGCCAGAAACGTCGTCCGACTCCAGGGGTAAGCCTCCTTCAGATAGGTCTCAATTCCGCGATTGTCCGCAATGACCAAATCAGCGTGCTTGGTCATCATCTTCTCTGCGTATTTGAGGTAGGCTTGGACAGGTTTGGGCCATTTGGACCGTTTCCACTCAAGGCCATCGGGATTGATGAAAAACATCCCGCCGACCGCTCGAATCTGTTTGGCAAAGGGTGCAATCATACCGCCGATCGTATTGCCCAAGAGGTAAAAGATCGGAGCTTCCATAGCCTCTTCCTTGACCAATTTAAGGGCGTAACGGATGGCCAGCATATCGTAAGCTATCACCCGAGCCGGACCAAGTTTAGGCGGGTTAATGGTAAAGCAATCTGCTCCCGCATAGTCAAAATGCTGGTAGGGGTCACCATCCGTCAGACAGGCCACATGATATTTAAGGTCTTGTGATTGTTGGTGCTTGACCAGCTCGGCTACGAAGGTTTCAAAGCCACCATAAGTAGCTGGCAAGCCTCGGCTACCGATGATAAAGACATGTCGCATAGGTGTCCTTTCTACAGCATAGTTGAATCGTTAGTTTATTGTTTGATCGCATTTCCTATCATCTTGGCGCTCAGGTAAGTAACCTTGCCGATCAGATGGCTGAAATCAAAGAGAGCGATCTGCCAAGACGGGCAATTTAAGTAATGTTTTAAGTAAATGTGGCAACTATCTCTCAGGATATCGAGGCGTTTGCCCACTGACTGAATGTTAGTATTGATAGAGGTTGAATGATGGTGGGTAAAATGAACATCATGGAGAATCTGGTTGGTCATCCCAGCCTGCTGGACCTTAAAGCCTAAGATATTTTCCTCCCCGTAGAGGAAGGTCCGTTCATCGAGAAAGCCCAAAGCTTCAAAAATATCCGCGCGTCCCATGTAGTAAGAGCCCGCGATTACCCCGACCAGCTCAATGCCTGTAAGAGGCGTTTTGGCAGGCTTCAAACGCTTCATGAGTCCGCGAAGAAGGATCAGGTTGTCCCCCACTAGGTCCCAATAGGTCGGGACTGGCCAGCTGGCCTTTTCAGGGCGGTTGCTGACCATCTGCGGTGCTACAAAGGCTAGGTCCTTCTGGTCAGCCAAGGCTGTCATGCAAGCCTTTAAGGCTTCCTCATTGAGGCTGACGTCGGCATTGGAGAGGCTGATATAGGTCGGCTGATAGTGTTCAATAGCGTAGCGCATGCCGACATTGTTGCCAAAGGCATAGCCGCCATTATGAGTCGTTTGAAGACAGTCAACCTTATGAACAAGTCCCTGTTCTGTCACAAAGTCCTGCAACTCCTGGTAGAGTCCAGTCGTTGAGCAATTGTCCACCAAGATCACCTTGTCAACGCTCGGAAGAGCAACCGTCTGCTCCAAGTAGGCCTTGATGGCTTCGTTATCGTTATAAGCCAAGACGACAACCACATGTTCTAACTTAGCCATGCTTAGCTCCTCCTCGAATCACTTCCTGATAAAAGTCCTCCAACTCAGCAACATGCTCTACTAATCCTTTGATCGGCCCTTGGTAGTGCTGTTCGGTCAAACCTTCTAGAATACTACTAAGCTCGGCTTCGTTCTTGAAAACCCAAGCTTCTGGCAGCAAGTCCTTAGCTCCGACCTGGTTGCTCGCTAGAACCATCTTGCCATAACTCAAAGCTTCTAAGACAATAAACCCAAAGGTCTCCGCCCACTGGCTAGGCACAATCAGGACATCAAAACTCTGATAGACTTCACTGGCTTGGCCTGGGCCAAAGCTTCCGTGCTGCTGGATAAATCCTGGAAGATCCCGTCTCGGCGCATGCCCCCAGGTATGCCAGTCAAAAGCTTCTGGCCTGCTCTGCCATTTTTCCGCCAAAGCGACAAAAAAATCAAAGCCCTTATGCGGGAAATCCGGTCCAATATAAGCCAAACGCGGAGGACTTGTCCAAGTCTGGGTCCTTGCTAGAGGCTTAATCCCCCCGTGGCTAATGTTCAAGACCCTAGAAAAGGCTGGCGCCTGGGATAGATTTTTCTCGAAAACCTGACGGGCCAAGTGACTGTTAAAGTGATAGCCGTCAACCAAGGCAAACATGGACTGGTAATAGTCCATCAAAGCACTGTAGTCCACCTCCGAGAGGTCCTTTTTTACCGCAGGCAATCCCGTTTGGCGCTTTAGCAAGCGAGCCAGCCGACGAATCTGAGGGTAAAAAGGAGCCTGAAAGAGACGCAGTTGCTGAGTGGACATCCCCTCTTGGGACATGAGTTGCCAGGCTTGATTGCTGTTGTCCTCTGTAAATGACCTGCCCTGGCCATAAAAGCTAGGCACAGGTGCCAAGCCAAAGTAATCATGGCTGGTCATAACCACAGGAATATCTAAGGTTTTTACCGCTTCTAACCATTCCTTATGGAGGCCCATCAAGGTGTGCAGATGAATCAAGTCTGGACGGACTTTCTGCAAAAATTGCTGGTAAGCAGCTTTATCAGCCCTTGCCATAAAGTCATCAGGAGACAAAATACCGCCAGATATAGGAAGCGGGGGGCTATTGATGAGCCGGTAGGTCTGGAAACCCAGCCCTTTCTTGCCTGGACCAATGCTAGAGGCCTTCTGCCAAGGCCGGTAAGCTCCAGGATAGAGGGCAACCACGTCATGCCCTTGAGAAACTTGGGCCTGCATCAAATCCGTCGCATAACGTACCAGGCCCCCACTGCGCTCAGGAGCAAAACCCAAAGTATAGTGCAAAATCTTCACGTTTGACTCCCTTCGCCCATTTTTTAGCATCATCCCTCCCTAGCCTAAATCACTAGGAAATCTATTTGCTAATCACATCATTATACCATGATTTCCTTTAATTGGCATTATTTTCATGTCTTCTATAGGCCCAGTGTACGAAAAAAGACCTACCTTTCTAATTGTGAAAGATAGGCATTTTCAGAAAAAGGCAAGACCATTTTCGAATCATTGTCTAGTTTTCCCCTATCAAAACTGATCATATTGAAATTTATACTCAGAGAAAATCAATCTAGTCTAGGAAACAAAGCTGGTGATAGAACAGGAGTCATCGAAACGAGTGCCAGCGGCTATCTTTGATTTTCAAAGAGTACTATTCTCAAGATCCGGCAGACTCCTAGTACATCATGCTCTTCTATTTGTCATCATCAGCTCAGCCGTAATCACCCGATAATGCAGTATTTCTAGTATGATGCCTATCGCAGTTGTCACAAATACGACCGCCTAGCAATAGGAACTTTTAACCGATGGTCACAGATCATGGAAGTTTTACCCGCAAACCGCTGGCAGTTGTTTCCGCTTTGGAAATAACTGAATATTCATCGAGCTCCCCCTCGTCAAAGATGTTTCGGAGATGTTTACTGATGGCAGCTACACCGACACCAAACAATCTAGCCAACTCTTTCTGACTAGCCCAAATGGTCTCATCGCCGATAATCACCTTAACCGCTTCGTCCGTATTATCAGCAGTATAGATTAAAAACTGTAATTCATTCATACCATCACCCTTCTATGGAAAAATGCAAAAATACTCGACACCTTCATTATATCATACCCTATAGAAAAGGCCCTATAAGACTGTAACGGGTAATTCAATCGCAATATTATGAGCCTATTTGGATGTAGAAAAACTAACCTAACTCATTGAGTCGGATGGTCATAGCGCAACACCTTATCTATGATTGTTTCAAGTATACCGCTGTTAATAGACTCAAATATACTGAGTTCCAGTTTTCCAAGACGTACCCGGAGTAGAATATTATTTTGCTTTTTCTCAAAGGAACGAGACTGAGGGGCTGAATTTAAAGGGACGATAGGTTGTGTCATCAAAATAACCTCCAGTAATATTTTCTAGAAAAAGTATACTGGGGGTCTGGGTTTTACGATAGATACCTTGTTATGGGGCGGTTAGGAATGAAACCATTCAACCTAACTGTAAATAGAAAAACGTCCCAGAGTCAAATAGACTATGGGATGTTTTCAATATACTCTGTCATGGGGCGGTTACGGCATTGACATGATGAAAACCCTCCATTTCTGTTTTCTACTCAAAGTATAATGGAGGGTTAGATAATAGAATAGATATCTTGTTATGGGATGGTTACGGTGATGACAGAATATAATTATTACTGATAATACTTGCAACCATCAGTCTCGTCTAAATATATCCCTAGTATAAACCTTGTCTATCACATCTTCTAAAATGTTATCATAACGATTGGCAATGATAGCCTGTGAACGTAACTTGAAAGCCTCTAAATCATTTACCACTTCACTACCAAAGAATGTCGATCCGTCTTCAAGAGTTGGTTCAAAAACAATCACCTCGGCTCCTTTAGCCTTAATTCGCTTCATTACCCCCTGAATAGAGGATTGGCGGAAATTATCTGAATTTGACTTCATTGTTAAGCGATATACACCGACAACAACTTCTTTTTCCTTATGAGGATCAAACTCGCTACTCCCCACATAGGCATCCGCAATTTCAAGAACACGGTCAGCAATAAAGTCTTTACGTGTGCGATTACTTTCTACAATAGCAGACATCATATTTTGCGGAACCGCATCATAATTTGCTAGAAGTTGCTTTGTATCTTTTGGTAAACAGTATCCACCATAGCCAAATGATGGGTTATTGTAGTGATTTCCGATACGAGGATCCAAACCAACCCCTAGGATAATCTCCTTGGTATTAAGCCCCTTGAGCTCCGCGTATGTATCCAACTCATTAAAATAAGAGACACGTAGTGCTAAATAAGTATTTGCAAAAAGTTTCACTGCTTCTGCTTCTGTGAAGCCCATAATCAGAACAGGGGTGTCCTCATCCAGAGATTCTGCCTTCAAGAGTTGGGCAAATTCACGAGCTTTTTCTGTCAATGCTTCATCCGACATATCTGTTCCAACGATGATCCGAGATGGATGCAGATTGTCATAGAGCGCTTTTGATTCTCGCAAAAACTCGGGGCTAAAAATAATTCTATCACAATTGAACTTTTGACGAACTTGCTCCGTGTATCCAACAGGAATTGTTGACTTAATGATAATGATGGCCTGGTCATTCACTGAAAGAACCTGCTCAATCACTGATTCCACCGCAGACGTATCAAAGAAATTCTTCTTACTATCATAGTTGGTTGGAGCAGCAACAACGACAAATTCGGCATCTTTGTATGCTGCATCACCATCTAAGGTTGCGGTAAGGTTCAAGGCCTTGGTCGCAAAATATTCCTCAATTTTATCATCTTGGATAGGCGATTGTCTACGGTTAATCATCTCAACCTTCTCTGAAATGATATCCACAGCAACAACTTCATGGCTTTGAGCCAGGAGAGTTGCTAAAGAAAGGCCTACATAACCTGTGCCAGCTACTGCGATTTTCATATACTACTCCTATTCGATTCTATTATTGATGTAAGCCTCTGTTGCATTTTCTTTGGACTTGATTATGCAGGGATTCCCAAATACGACCGAATGTGAGGGCACATCACAATTGACATAGGTGTTTGGAGCTATCAAAACATCATCGCCAATAGTAACTCTTCCAACAATCGTACTATTGATTCCAATCCAAACATTATCACCAATAATCGGACTCCCCCTTCTTGAACCACGATTTTCTTGGCCAAGTGTCACACCTTTGTGAATGTTGACATTTTTTCCAATAATAACATCGGGGTTAAAGGTGATGCCAACTATATGTCCAAGATAGAGACCTGGACCTATTTTTGTATTTGGGTGTAGCTCAACATGGTACCTATAGCAAAGTCTCTGAAAGATAAATCGATAAAAAAACTTTATAATAGGGTTTGTCGCCTCTTGATGTTTTCTAAAATAAAGTTGTAACCTTGGCATTTTATAGGCACCATAACGATGTTGGTCTAGTTGAACTAGATTTATTTTTTTCATATTACTTGTCCTTATAAAAATGTCGATACCAGATAGCAAACTGCCTCAAGCCATGTCTTAGAGGGGTAGAGGGTTTAAAAGCAAAGTCCCGTTCCAAAGCCGAAGTGTCTGCATAGGTGATAGGCACATCGCCCGGTTGCATGGCAACCAAGTCCTTATGAGCTTCAAAATCATAGTCTTCTGGTAAGACCCCTGCACGAACCAGCTCCTCTTGCAAGATGTTGACAAAGTCAAGGAGGTTTTCTGGCTGGCTATTACCTATATTATAGATGGCATAAGGGGGAATAGGTAGGCCATCATCCCCCATCTTGCGCTTCGGCGCACCAAACATGACACGTCGCACCCCTTCAACGATGTCATCGATATAGGTGAAATCCCGTTTGCAATTACCGTAGTTAAAGATTTGGATGGTCTCCCCTTGATGTAATTTATTAGTAAAGCCAAAATAGGCCATGTCTGGGCGCCCGGCAGGTCCGTAAACTGTAAAAAAACGTAAGCCTGTGGTCGGAATATCATAGAGTTTACTGTAGGCATGAGCAAAAAGTTCATTGGACTTCTTAGTCGCTGCATACAGCGAGACAGGATTGTCAACCTGGTCTTCAACACTATAAGGAACTTTGGCGTTGGAACCATAGACCGAAGATGAAGATGCATAAACCAGGTGTTCCACGGGGTTGTGGCGACAAGCCTCGAGAATGTTTTGGAAACCAATCACATTGCTTTCAATATAAACTTCCGGATTTGAAATAGAATATCGCACACCTGCCTGAGCTGCTAAATTGACTACAATATGGGGCCTATAACGTTTAAACAGTTGATCCACTAAGTGCTTATCAGCCAAATCCCCTTTGATAAATTCCCACTGAGAAACTGATTTTTCAACCTGTCCCGCAACCTCCCCTAAGCGAAACTCTTTCAAAGAAACGTCATAATAATCATTAAGATTATCTAGTCCAATAATCCGTAAAGGATCTTGTTCGGCCAAGAGTGCCTTTACTAAGTTAGCGCCGATGAAACCAGCTGCTCCTGTGATTAAGATTGTCTTCCTATTTAAATCAGTCATTGTTTGCCTCGTTCTAAGATGGTTTTTTCTAGAAACTGTCTCTTTTCTTCACTTGTCATCCCTTTTGTAAGGACAATTTTGCCTTCCATTTTGCTGGCGTATTCATCTAAACTTTCAATAATGCGTGCTGGCACACCCCCTACAATGGTGTTTGGTGGCACATCTTTTGTAACAACAGCACAGGTTGCAACAATCGCATTTTCGCCTATGGTAATCCCTGGCATAATCATAGCATTTGTGCCAATATGAACATTGTCTTTCACAAGGATCTTACCAAAACGATCTGCCTGTGCAAAGACTTCCTTGTATTTGGGGTGATTTCTCAACACCCAAAGGCCGCCATCATGGGTAACAAAGTTAACACCTGCATTGACTCGTACATGATTTCCCAGCTGAATCAGATAGGGTTCACTACCAAACTGGGCACTTTTATAAATTTCACAGTTATTGCCAATCTTAACACCTTGACTCCTAAGGTAATCAGGATATTTTGACATAGGTAAGAGGGATAGTCTAAGGTATCCTAAAAGTCGTTTCATCATATTATTTCTTTCTAAAATTAGGCAGCATAGCCAAAAAGGATTGACGGTAGAAAAGGCCACTCATGAGAAAAAACAAGAGGACCGAGACCAGTCCGCTGATAAGGGAGCTGGTGATAAGCGTCCAGTAACTATTTGGCGACAGCTTCAGAAAAGGAATCAGCCAAAGGTAGAGTAAAAGAGTGGATAGGTCTACTAAAAAGACCTTGAAACTCTCTCTGATGGCTCGTTTGAGAATGTTTTGCCTAATGTAATATAGGGAGGCTGCAATACGATAAAGCATGGAAAGGGTCGTTCCAATAGCAACACCTGTCAGGCCATACTGGCTAACTAAGATGAAGGAGACAAGCATATTGATCATAATCTCAATCAAACTGTGAGACTGAGTTTCCCTGAAATGACCAGCCGAATTGATAACAGTGGTATAGGGGATCTTAATGCTCATCAAAAAGTAGGCTGAAATCATGAGGAGGGCAAAAAATTGATGCTTGTAGTTCTCATCCTCAATGCCCCTTGTGTAAACCAGGACAAAAGGAACAAGAACGGTTAACATGACACAACTGATAACAACCGAGAGGAAGTTGACAAGCCATTCAAAACGAGAAAAGTCTTCTTGAAGTGTTTTATCTCCCTCCCTTCCTTTAGCCAGCAGATGGCCAAAGTGACTTCTATAGCCCATGCACAGGCTCTCTATCAGGAGGCGAATCCCATTTAGGGGAAAGGTATAGATATTGTAAATAGACACATTGCCTAAGGTAGACATCAAGGTCAAAATAATGGTATCTAAAGATGATGTCAGTGTGATAGCCACGTGCTGAATCAAACCGCTCCATTGATTAGGGATAGGCTTATGCCCAACCTCCGAAAGCGGCAAGAGCGGGTAATGCTTTTTGACATAGAGCTGTAGGGAGATAGGCCTCAGCAAAAAGATAATGGAAGAGACCAGTTTGACCATTTGAATGCTATGGCCTAACTTGACTAAAATATAGGTAACCAGGATGTTGATAAGGACGGTCAAGATATTCATGGCCGTGTAGATATAAAGTTTCTGGTCTGCTGCTAGGATGACTTGATTGCTGATGCCTAGGACATATTGGCCAATAAGACTGATGGAGGTAGCGAGAACTAGGCTGGTTGTATAGAGCCATGAAAATTGATCTGCTTTTGTTAGACCGTAGTAGAGACAAAGCATCAAAATATAGAACAGTAAGCCTATCGTCAGTCGGCTAAAATAGCGTTTGACGGCATTAAAAATAGCTGAAACCTGATAGTAGTCCTTCTGATAGAGGGGTTTATAGAGGGCTGCCTGGGCAACTGCTGCCACTCCAAAATCAAAATAGCTAATCACCGACAGCAACTGGGTAATAGAATAATTTAGACCATTGACCTGTGTGCCATAGGCACTTAGGAGGAGCCTAGGGATAATTAAACCCGAGAGCAGGGTTATCAATTGAAACATTAGTGATGTCAGACCATTCAGTCTTAGTTTATTCATTCAGTTTCATCCTTTTTAAAACTTGCATTCAAAAATGCCACATAATCAAAATCATCCAAGTAACGCCGGCCACTGAACTTGGTCTTGAATTGGCAGAGATCCATTAAACTATCCCCCAGGCGGTAGGCCTCTCCCATATCATGAACACTGGCTAAGCCCTCATAGGGTTTAGAGGTCAAGAGAACCTTATTAGGGTAAGGAAGGCTATCAAAGTATGCTGCGTCCTCTCTGGTCAGACCATCTCGATCAGTGAGAATCAGATAGAGGAGGTTTGGATTAACCCTCTTCGCCCTCTCCTCCCATTTGGCCTTTGCTGTAGCAAAATTCTTGTAGTGGAAGAAGTGGATGACCACCTTTTCATCCAAATAACCGACAGGATACGGCTTATTCTCGCCTAATTTTTCCTTTAGGGGAAGCTTGAGGTAATGGTCCAAATCCGTGACAAAGGCTAAGTAAGATTTTGGTTCAAAATAAAGATTAATGGTAGGAGTGGCAAAGGGAAGACCTAAATCGTGGAGCATAACCCCTCCAATACAATTAGAAGAGATAATAGAAATGGGTTCACTAACAGCTAACAAGTTGCTTCGATTGCGACGGGTGAGGTCTCTTCTTAACCAGTTGCGATAAGCTTTTTTCACTCGCTCTTTATTAAGCATGATGACGCCTCCCTGCTACTTTTGAGGCAAGCCAAACCAGGATCACCATAAACAAAACCACCTGAACCAATTGTCGGAAGCCCGTCAACGAGCTATCCCGCATCATGGCACAGAGGATAACACAGGAAGTGGTCGCAACATAGCGTTGCATAATCCCTTTGTCATCACTAATGAGTTCCGCAAACAGCATACCAAAAAAGAACATATAGATAAAGCCTAACCAACCCGCATTGATAAAGGTTTCTGCAAAGAACGTAAATCCTGTCCCCCACCTGATCTTTAGCAAGTCTTGGGACAAGTAGTTGCCCAGATAGACGTGGCTCACTCCCAATCGAGTCGCCAGAGCAGTGGATACCGATGTTAGGGCAGAGGAGACAAAGGTATTGCCAAAATGGCTGAAAACTCCCTGACCAAAACTGAGAACGATAACCATCACGCCTAAACTGCCCCCCATCTCCTGAATAAAACGAACAAGGACATTCTCACTGACACTCATCACCTGGCCAAGATCTGACAGAGATAGATTGGCTAAACCTTGATTGCGAATGTTAATGATGACAGACAATACGGACAAGGAGATGAATCCTAGTACTGATAACTTGATAAATTTTATCCAGTTAATTTTCTTATAGTAGGTGCTATGCATCCAAATCAAGACGATCAACTTATAAAACCAGTTGCCACGCTCACCAGCCAGAGTATAAAAAAGCATATAGGCACCAAATAAACTATAGACCAGTTTAACCTTCCTGTAATTGCTCCCAAGCAAGAGACCGACAATAACAGGGAAAAAATAATCCTCCGAGCGACCAATCAGAGAGTTGACCGAAAAATCTGAATAGTAGAGGGAGCCATAGCCGTGTAAAGCAGACTGCCTCAAAACCAGCCAACTCTTATAAAATGTTGCTGGGACTATCACAAAACTGAGCCAGAGGCTGACTTTATAAATGATACGCTGTAGCATGTCTTGGCGACTATCATCAAAAGAATGCAAACAAGGATGATCGAGACGGAAGATCCTGATGCTACAAATCCCTGCCACCATGGCCACATAACAGTAGATGGAAAATAGGGCTGCATTATAAACTTGCTGATCATTTGGTGCTGGGAAATTGGCATACAAGGCGACCTTGCCTATTTCTGTATCGGTCCTGATTCCTAGGGCCCACAAGAACAGTTGCCCAAAATTAAAGAGAAAGGCAATCATCAACAAGATGCTTGTTAAACTAAAGGTTCGCTGTTCCAGTTTTGACAAAACAAAGAGGGACAGACCAAATAAAAAAGTGGCAACATAGGAGAGAAATAAAAGATCTGAAAATTTAGCTGGATGACCGGCTGTCAAAAGATTGGTCACCATAAGGACAAACAAGGACAGCGTCACAAAAATCAATAGATAACCCAGTCCTGTTTTGGACAGTCTTAGACTAAGCATTTATAACTCTCCTATCAGTTGACGCCATTGCTCTACGATGAGGTCTTCACTCAATCGTTCCTTGATGACTTGAGAGTTTTGCGAGAAGGCATTTCCTAAGTCATCATTTTCTGCCAGTGTCAACATTTTTTCTAGTAAGGCTTCCTCATGACCAACTGGTATTAAAAAGCCTGATTTACCATCTTCAATGAATAGCCGCCCTCCATAAGCAGGGCAATCCGTACAAATGGTCGGTATCCCCATCGCCAAGGCCTCCAACATCGCATTTGAAATTCCTTCATAGTCGGAGGGAAGAATAAACATTTTGGCCCTATGGATTTTCGAGTGAACATCCCTTGTAAAACCATGGAAAACCACATTATCTTCCATGTCTAAGGTTCTGATCAGGGCTTTTAACTCAGCTTCTAAAGGACCTTTGCCAAAGAATTCCAACTGATAGTCAGGATGAGACTTTTTGAAGCGATGAAAGGCCCTAATCAACAGGGGCAAATTCTTTGCTGGCTCTAAGCGCGCCACGCAGACAATCCTTTTTTCCCTTGTTCCTTGATAGGCAGGTAAGATTTCCTTTTTCAACGGATTAAAGATAATGGCACTATTTTTTTCCGTCATCCCCTTAAAGCAATCCTTAGCATACTGCGTCTGAAAAACAAAAAAGATACGTTTGCGACTGTAGTAGGATACATCCCTAATCAGACGACCCAACTTAGTCGGTGTTTCAGCATTGGGGTCATTGCGTTCAGAGACAATAATCGGATAAGAAGTAAAGGCTAAGGCCGCAAGAACCATAATATTGATTGTGGTCAAGAAGGAGATAACCACATGTGGGTTGATGGCCTTGATGGTCCGCCTAATCTGACGCAAACGTTGTAAATTGCGCATGATACCTTTGAGCTGCTCAGGAAGATCAATCACCTGGTAACGAACACGACTATCAAGGTCATAAGCCACTTCATCTTTTAAAAGAGCTAGGATAGTGACATCATAGTCCTGACACAGGTGATTGGCCAAAATTGAAATCACGCGCTCGGCTCCCCCACCAGATAGAGAACCGATGGTAAATACTAATTTCTTTTTCATGAGTTACTTCTTATATCTTACTATTTTTTTGATGCACTTTGTTAGACCAGATAAGGCTTTAGGACAGAGGCTAAAAACAAGGGCCTGTCCTCGACTTTTTAAACTCCGTGCATGGCGCATCACATACTGCTTGTCAGCAGGGGTTATAGGTACTGTCGTCGGTTCATAAAAACTACCCAACATTTTACGAGCCAAATAGTCCATCAAAACACGCTTTTGACCTGACGAAAGCCCATAATGATCATAAATGCTTTCTAGGCGGTAATAGATGCTACGGGCATCTTTGACATTTTTATCCCTGTTCTTTTGATGCATGATGGAGCCGTCACGCTGGACATAGTTATAAAAAGGAATGTCCAGATACATAATCCGATCAGCTTTGAGATAGAGTTGGGGTGTCCATAATTCATCCTCGTGCAACAAACCTTTTTCAAACATCAAAGCCTTGTCAGAAAAAAACGATCTTCTAATCACCTTAAAACAAGCAGCCGCATACATGCAACCAGCCTTGACATTATCTACAAAATAGTCACGGCCATTTTTCACGACACCACTGTCAATATAATGGTTATTAAAACGGGAGGTTTTTTCCCCATTTTCAACATACCAACCATTAAACTCTAAAACATCAAGGTCATTGTCTTTTAGGTGTGATGCTAAGACGTCCAAAGTATTATTTTCAAGATAGTCATCACCGTCAATAAAAAGGACGTAGTCGTGCTGAGCCTGTGCAAGACCAAAATTTCGGGCATCAGACAGACCTCCATTTTCCTTTAGAAAATAGTGAAAGCGCCCGTCTTTTTCCGCGTAAGACTTGGCTATCAGATGACTATCATCCTTGGAACCATCATCTACCATGATCACTGTAAAATGGGGGTAGGTTTGACTAGCAAGACTGGCTAAACAGGCCTCCAATTCGTCTTGGATATTATAAATAGGAACGATAATATCAAATCGTAAGTGGCTCATCTAACCTCCTTGTCTTAGTCGTGCCAAGTGTCGCAATGTTTTGCGACGGATTAATTTTAAGCTATTCATCGCAAAAGTCAGGTACATAAAAGGTTTAGAAATCAAGCCCATCTCGTATAAGTCCTTGACATTTTGATGTCTACCCTTGTGCATCCCATCTAGATTAGAGGACAGTCCACTCATGCCATGATAGGACTTGCCAATACCAATCTGTACCAGGTCCTCTGCCAAAACATAATAACTATCTTTGAGCAGAAATCTTTGGAAGAAGTTGATATCTTCACAATGTTTCATACCTTCGTTAAAAAGGCCTAGTTCTATACCAACATCCTTTTTAAACACAATACTTGGGGTTGATGGCATGTTGCGCCAACACAGGTCTCTTGCTGTTAACTTGCACAAGCCCTGCCTTGGTCGCCAGAGTATTTTTAAGGGAAAACTACTTCCTAAAAAAAACATAGCAGGCGTTTTCTGTATCACATCGTATTGCCGTTCTAACTTTTGAGGCATCCAGAGATCATCTGAATCCAAGAGGGCTATCCAGTCTGCTTTCGCCATTTTGATGGCCTTATTACGAGTGTAAGAGACCCCGTGATTGGATTGATGATGGTATTGAATCGGCAAGGTTGGGTATCGAGACATATAAGCCTTGAGAACCGCTTCGCTACCGTCACTTGAGCCATCGTTGATAATGATAATTTCCTGGATTAAGTCCAGGCGTGTTTGCTGTCTGACCGAGTCTAGGGTCATTTCAATAGTCTCTTGGCAATTATAGGCAGGAATGACTACACTAAACACATCTATCTCCTTTGTCTAATACGGCCGTCAGAAACTGTTTGACCTGGTCTTCAAATGCTTCTCTAGTGAACTGACTCATCAAGACTTCCCAAGCCTTGGCACGCATGTTACGATAATCCAGTTTTTGGCAGACCGAGACAACCCGGTCTGGTTGACCCTCGTAATTGATTCCAATCCCATGAGTTTCAATGATATCCCAGGTATCTCCCTTAATGGAGTTAATCATAGGCAAGCCCATAGACAAATAGTCTAAACTTTTCATGGTCAAGCCAACTGTCACCTGATCGATCATCATATTAAAGGCAAAATCACAACCAGCCACCAGTTTAATCTTGCTTGGCTTATCAAAAATCATGCCGTGATAATAAACTTGACAGCCTGAGGAGGTTAAGTCAGACAGAAAACCTTCTCGCTTTTGGCCCTCTCCAATGATATGGAAGACCACTTGCCACCCCTTGGTTATAAAAGCCTTCACAATCGCCAAAATCCCATCATAGTCCGTGATGCTGTTGAGACTGCCAACATAGGCAAAGTTGATGGTTTTTAGCAGGGGGTCAAAGGTTTGTTGATCTGCCACCTCTTTTGCCAACAAGAGTTCTTCTTGGCTGTAGTCCGAGAAGAGGCGAAGGGTTTGGTTGGGACATAGGCCCGAGTCCAAGGGTAGGCTTTTACGGTAAAGATCGCATTCTAGAACAACCCCATCTGCCACTTTGAGGCTAGCATTTCGCATCTCTGCCCATTTTCGGGCCAAAAAGCTCTGCTTGAGAAACTTAAGGGGCATGGACTCCGGCCACAGATCGATGACATCTACAAGGTAAACAAGGTCCGGATGTTTGTCCTTATAGGCCAAACAGGCTCTAGCCACATTGTTTGGTGGAACAAGGGCATAAACTAGATTAGGTGCGTACTCTTCCAGAGATTGAGCTACCGCTTTACCAAAGGCAAAATGCGACTTGATTCTAGCTAGAGAAAGGTTTTTAGCATAGGGCGAAACACTGAGATAGGTGCATTCTTCATAGCGTTTTTCAATCGGTGCTTTAGTGATATGGTCAAAATCAGAAAGGAGCACCACCACCTCATAGCCACGACTAATCAAGCGCTCTCTAATGACCTGCAATCTCTTCTCATACCAGTTAAAGCAGGAGATTAACATAGCTTTTTTCATAATCGTTTAATAACTTTCTATAGATAACTCAGTTATCATTTCCGATAAGCTGGGAAAAATAGCTCATCTACTGAAACACCTTTTAATTGGCAAAGTTTCTCATAGATATCAGGTTGGTGAATTTTCTTGGCAATATAGAAGTCAAATAAGGTTTGCCGAGTAAAATTCTTTTTAAAAAGGAACAAGGGGTCATCATCTGCATTGGTCAGACCACCTCCGTGATGGATGACTTCAATACTATTTTCATAAGCCCAGTCTGACAAATCTCTTTCCAGTAAGTAAACTGGATTCATTTTTAAATATTCTGAACGAGTTCCTAATAAATGACCGTGCAACACACCATTGCTAATAAAATAATAGCCTGCGCTGATAACCTCATTTTCGTATATCACTTCAATAATCAAGACTTGATTCCCGAATAACTCTTGACAGTGGTTAAAATAACTTTTTTCAAAGTAATAGAAATCACTAGCACCATTTCTATCCATAGTGGAATAGTACAAATCTAAAAAGTCATCAATATTAGAAGGATTGACAGTGATTCGGGTTTTTAAACCCAAACGTTCCGCCTTTCTAGCTAACCGTCTTGAGTTAGAGTTAAACTCTCTTTCAAATGGTCTATCAAGTTCTGCCTTCGTACTAGTCCCAACAGTCTTTCTCATATAGATCGGATGATAAATTTCTTTAAAATCTATAGCATTATTGACAATAGGATGGAAACGGACAAACTCTGATACAATGTTATTGTCACGACAGTATCTACTAAACTCACTTTCAAAAGTCAATAACAACTTTTCTCTATCCTTTTCTTCAACAATCAAAGGACCACCAAAGCCGTAAGGTGTTATCAAGTCATAGTAAATTTCATCCAAATCACTCTCTATTTCTCTTTTAATAAATGAATAAATAATTTTACCGTATTCGCAATCAAGTTCCCAAAATTCTGAACTGCCACTTTCAATACTTTCATGGACCTTCCCATATTCTCTCGTAAAATAAATATCAAGCATTAGTTTTCCTTCCTACCGAATAAATAATCAACAAATATCCTCATTTCCCATCGTTAATAGGTTTAGACATCAACAAACGTTCTGGTTGAAATCCAAATTTACCGTATAAAGCGACAGCAACCGTATTATGACAGGTTACATTTAGTTCTAACGCTTTGCATTCTTTTTCTTCTGCAATTGCAATAACACTTTCCAACAGAAGACTACCAAGTCCTTGAGAACGACTCTTTTGATTGATAATTAGCTCATTGATATGCAACCTGTTGGCCTCTGTTATGAAGTACCACAGTATACCCAAGAGTTGTTTGTCTCTCAAAACCCCCAAGACCTGAGCCTTGCCATGCGAAAGATAGTTTAACAAGGCCTCAAAACGTTGCTGCCCTAAAACAGGTGCTAGGTCTTGATGGGGAAAATTTTGCCTATAGGCCTCATAAAACCATTCCGATAGTTCTCCCTGATAGGGCCTTAGGTCCTTTTCAAATAAAGGTTTAATGACTATTTTGTCTTTCAACATCCAAATCCTTCATCATTAGTTCTGTCCCACTCGCAATATCCGATCGTTTAATCACCTTAACAAAAGTTTTGAATAAAATCTTAAGATCTAATAGAAACGAGCATTCTTTTACATAGGTAACATCCAGTCCGAGGCGTTGATCCCAATTCAAATGATTGCGCCCATTGACCTGAGCTAGTCCCGTCAGTCCCGGACGGACAGAATGACGCACCCGTTCCTCTTCTGTATAGTAAGGCAAATATTTTATCAGAAGGGGCCTAGGTCCCACAATACTCATATCACCTTTTAGAATATTGATAAGTTCCGGAAGTTCATCAAGACTGGTTGAGCGCAAAAGTTTCCCAAATGGTGTTAGCCGTATACTATCTGGAAGTAAATTCCCTTCACTATCCTTTTCATCTGTCATGGTCCGAAATTTATACATGGAGAAGATTTTTTCATCTTTTCCAGGTCTTTGCTGTTTAAAAATAATCGGACTGCCTAATTTCACTCTTACTAGGAAGGCCACAATTAGCATCACTGGCGATAAAATGATTAAAGCCATTGCCGAAAGTAATACATCTAACAGACGTTTCCCATATTTCTCATATAAACCCTTTGGTCGGTATTCTTCTAACATTCTTTTCCTTACTTAAAACATTTTTTTGATTGTTTCAATAATAATTTCTTGTTCCTCGGCTGTCATCTTATTATCAGAAGGCAAACAAAGCCCACGTTCAAAAATATCTTCTGAAACATTAGTGAAATCACTAGCAATATAAGCATTGCTATTTGCTCGACCACTCCCCTTAGCTGTAACAAACTCATGGTTACGGAAAATAGGTTGCATATGCATTGGCTTCCAAATCGGACGCCCCTCTGCATTCAGCTTATCAAGAGCCTCCAAAATTTCAGTCGGTGTCGTTTTGCCCTCTTCCTGAATATAAAGGGCTTCTTGATCAGAACGTACTTGCTTAGCCATAGCCTCTTGATCAATTATCAGACAGCTAAGCCAATAGTTTGGAACACTATTCTCCAAATCAAAAGGATTCATCCTGATTGGCAAACCTTTCAATCCTTCTCTGTAACGTTCATAAATCGCTTTTTTCTGCGCAATATGTTCTTCCAAATAAGGCAACTGCCCGCGTACAACGCCAGCAATGACATTACTCATACGATAGTTATAACCAATTTCTTCATGTTGGTACCAGCTAGCTGCTTCTCTTGCTTGAGTAGACCACTTCCGAACTTTGTCTGCTTCTTGCTTCGTCCCAGTAATTAAAGCACCTCCGCTTGAGCCAGTGATAATCTTATTGCCATTAAAGGAAATAATCGCATGCTGCCCAAAGGTGCCCGTCTGCTGGCCCTTATAAGTCGCACCAAGAGATTCAGCAGCATCCTCCACTAAGATAGCTCCATGCTTGTCACAAATCGCCTTGATTTCATCAAGCTTAGAAGGTACCCCATAGAGATGAACCAAAACGACTATTTTAACATGAGGATAAATTTCAAAAGCCTTTTCAAGTGCTGCTGGATCCATATTCCAAGTATCATATTCGGAATCAATAAAAACAGGCTCCGCACCCTCATAAACGACAGGATTCACTGTTGCTGAGAAGGTCAGATCAGAACAAAAAACTTTGTCTTCTCTTTTCACCCCAGCTAATTTCATGGCTAAATGTAGAGCGGAGGTGCCAGAAGAGAGAGCAACCACTTCTTTCCCCTCTAGGTAGCCTGACAATTGCTTTTCAATCTCATTGATATTGCTACCTGCAGTTGTCATCCAATTCGTATCATAAGCTTCTTGCATAAACTTCAACTCATCCCCATGCATCGTTGGAGATGACAACCATACTTTACGTTCAAATGGCTTCATCAATTTTTATCCTTATCTTATTTCTCTTCAACTCTAAAATACTTCAAATACTCCTCAAACCGATCCTGGGCAGTGAGGCAGGTCTCCATCAGATAGCCGTTGACCTCGTCCCATTCGTTTAGGCCTCGGTAGTAGAAATATTTCAAATCATCTGTGATGATAAACGGCGTTATACCATGCTTCAGGCATTCTTTTAGCATAATGAGGCGACCGACACGGCCATTCCCATCTTGAAAGGGGTGAATGCGCTCAAATCGGACATGGAAGTCTAGGACTTCCTCTAATCCAATATGATTTTTTTTGTGATAGGTCCGTAATAGCTCTGCTATGGCAGCAACTACCTTCTCAGGAGAGGTTGTCTCTCTGCCTCCGACTTCATTGGGAATCTTCTTATAGTCACCAACCTGAAACCAAGACTTGCGTGCATCAGATGTTCCCTGTTTCAAAAGGCTGTGGATTTTTTTGATCCACTCCTCGCTCAGTTCCTGATCAGCTGTTTCCAGTAAGTAATCAACAGCTCCAAAATGATTCGTGGTCTCAATGATATCATCTACATTGACGGCCCCACTCTTCTCGACACCTATGGTATTGGTCTCATAGATGTAGCGTGTTTGATCTTCTGTCAGCTGGCTCCCCTCGATCCGATTGGAGTTATAGGCCAACTCGATCTGTATTTTGTGATAAAGTCCGCCTCTAAGTTGACTCGCCTTCTCACTCCTTAGATGGTCTAATAACATGCTTACTCCTGCTTGGCATAGGCTAGTAGTGCCTGACGTAATTCCTCTTCGCTTTTATTGGCCAAGCTGGCGATAAAGGTTTCGACTTCGTCAAGAGGCTTGGTGGTGACCTTGCCCACGAAAATCTTCTTATGGACCTGCTGACTCACTCGTTCATCAGTTGATAGTAATTCTTCGTAGAGTTTTTCACCTGGACGAATACCTGACTCCACAATTTCGATTTCTTTTTCTGTATAACCGCTGAGCTTGATGACTTTCTTAGCCAAGTCTTTAATTAAGACAGGCTCTCCCATATCTAGGACGAAAATTTCTCCTCCGTTAGCAAGATAGCCTGCCTGAATCACCAAACGACTGGCTTCAGGAATAGTCATAAAGTAACGCGTCATCCTAAAGTCCGTCACAGTGACAGGACCTCCTTGGGCGATTTGTTCCTTAAAGACAGGTACTACACTTCCACGACTACCTAAAACATTGCCAAATCGCACGGCGACAAACTGGGTTTGGCTCTCTTCATTGAGGCCTGTTACAATCATCTCTGCAACACGCTTGGTTGCTCCCATGATATTCGGCGGATTAACGGCCTTATCCGTAGAGACCATGACAAATTTAGGTACACCAGCCGCCTTAGCAGCTTCCGCCACATTTTTAGTCCCAAAAATGTTGTTTTTAACTGCTTCTTTTGGATTATATTCCATCAATGGCACATGCTTATGAGCTGCAGCGTGATAGACAACATCGGGTTTCTGCTCTGCCATGACTTCAAACATGAGGCTCCTATCCTGGATATCTGCAATAACGGGAACCAAATCAATCGTAGTGCCATACTTCCCAGTCAATTCCTTATGAATGAGATAGATAGAGTTTTCACCATGGCCAACCAATAGTAGGCGTTTAGGAGCAAAGGATGCCACTTGACGACAAATTTCCGAGCCAATAGACCCTCCTGCACCTGTTACTAAAACTGTTTTGCATTTAAAATAGTGCCCTAGTTCTTCTTGGTTTAAGACAACTTCTTTTCTTCCTAGAAGATCTGCAACATTGATTTCTTGCAGTGTCTGATTGGAAACATTTCCTAAGATAATGTCCTCAACACTTGGCATGTTATTGATCTTAACGCCTGTTTCATTGGCAATTTCTAAAATGCGCTCGCGCTCTTCTGGCGAGAGCGATGGTATAGCCACCGTTATCTGGTCAACTTCTAACTCTTTGACCAAGCGCGAGATATCATTGCGATTCCCAAGGACTTTGATACCATGGATAAAAGTTCCGAGCTTATCAGGGTCTCCATCAACAATCCCTACCACATGGATGTCCTTGGACCGCTCTTGAACTGTCTTGATGAAGAGCTTGCCACCTTCACCTGCTCCAACCACCAAGGTTCTCAAAGAGGTTGCTTTAGTCGCTGTCTTATTTTTAGCTTGATAGTCATACAATGCCTTCCAAATGACTCTTGGTGCAATTGTTAGGAGTAAACTCAAAACCAAACTGACTGCTAAAAAGCGGTAACTAATAGACGGCCAAGCCAGCAGCGACAAGACTAAAAGAACGATATGGGCCACTGTCAGAGCAAAAGCAATCGTCACCAAGACCCTTGAATCGGTGTACTTGGTGATGGTTGAAAAAACCCTACCACTGATGGCAATACCAAAATAGACAGCCAGCAAGACTGCAGCAGAGAACCAAATATAATCAATTGGAGTATCTAATAAAACGGCCACAAAAGATTTTGCTAAAAAGAGCGACAGCATAATCATGATACCATCGTGCACTAGCAATACCAATCGTTTTGTGGACCGTTTCATTCTCTTTTCCTACTTTCCCTTACTTCCCATAATTCCCGTATTGACCATACTGTCCGTATGAACCGTAGCCACCGTAGTTATCAACACGGTGATCTACCTTATTTAGAATAACGCCTAAGAATTGGGTGCCGCTTTGTTCCAATTGCTCCTTGGCTTTTTGGAGGAACTTCCGCTTAATAGCACCTGCTTCTGTGACCAAGACAGCCCCATCACACTGTTGGGCGATGATGGCTGCGTCAATAACCAAGCCGATTGGTGGCGAGTCAATGATGACATAATCAAAGACCTCACGCGCCATGCTTAATAAATCTCTAAAATTTGTATTTTGCAAAAGGCTAGTTGGATTTGGCGGAACATGCCCCGCCATGGCTACCATGAGGTTAGCAATATCCGTTTCGCAGAGTATATCTGCCAGTCCGCAGTTGCCTGATAGGTAGCTGCTTAAGCCTTGAATCTTTCCATTAACTTTAAAAGTCCCAGACAAGATAGAGTTCCGCGTATCCGCATCGATCAAGAGGGTCTTGAACCCTGCGTTAGCCAGCGAAATCGCTAAGTTGACTGACGTAGTACTCTTTCCTTCGTTAGGCTGAACAGAGGTCAGGACAATGGTCCGAATGTCTCTACCACTAAACTGGATATTGGTCCGAATCGCGTTAAAATATTCCTCTACCTGCTTGGCCAAATGCGCTCTAGTCTTAACAAGTTCTAATTGTGGCATCTTATCCTCTTCCTACTTTCCATCCATTTCTGGCACAACACCTAAAAGGGTCATACCAAGAATTTCCTCTATGTCTTCTGGTCGCGTCACTCGGTCATCCAAAATTTCTTGCAGGAGAACCAAGGCTACTGCAACAAAACCTCCCAATAAAATCCCTAACAGCACATTGCGTTTGATATTAGGAGATGAGGGACTGGTAGCTGGCTCAGCCACTTCGAGAGTCGTTACATCTTCGACCTTGGTGATGGCCTTGATTTTTTCGGCAGCGACTTCTCGAACAGCATTTGTCAAACGGCTGGCTTCTTCTGGGTCATTGTCCTCAACTGAGATAGAAATGATCCGTGTTCCTGTTGGAACCTGCACCCTAACTTTCCCGGCCAACTGACCTGGTGTCAAGGGAAGGCCTTCGTCGGCCACCACTGCTGTCATCACATCATTGGACTTGATAATTTCCTGATAGTCCTTAACCAAGTAATCCCCTGCTTGAAGATCCTGGGTCGTGATGCTTTCTGTTTTTTGGTTGACCACGTAGATCCGAGTTGTTGAGGTATAGGCCGGTGTCATCAAAAAGGCACTGGCTGCCAAGGCAAGTCCTCCAAAGACGAGGGAGGTAAAGATGATGATAAACTTACGGCTCCAGAGTTTCTTGAGCAGGTGTATAACGTCGATTTCTAATTGACTATTTTCCATGAATTCTCCTAAATATATTCATCATTTAATAAAGTTTTTGCATTGTGAATGAACAAGTCATCTGCCTTGGCTTGCCCGTAACGCTTAAGGATTTGCTGATAAGCTTCTTCCATATAGGACTGTCGATTGGTCAGATTATGCATGTCGCTTGATACCACATGAACCAAGCCTTCTTCTAAAAAGTAGGCTGCTCTTTTTTTGTGAAGCTTAGCCCCATCTCCAAAGAGCTTGGCTTTGGTGGCACTGAGGCTATTGATTTGAGTGTAGCAGCCCATCTTGATCAACTCAAGCACTCTGTCTTTTTCAAAAGCTAACGCATCATAACGCTCAATGTGGGCCACCACAGGGGTAATCCCCTGAAAGAGCAACTTCTGTAGGGCTTTGTGGATATCCTTCCAAGGTGTTCTTCCACTAAATTCAATCAAGGCAAAGCGTGTGGCATTTAAGGTTGGGACTTGTTTCTGGTCCAACTTATCTAAGATATCCGATGTAAAATAAAGTTCCGCTCCATAGAGGAGTTTCAAATCTGGCAGGCGGTCTGCTAGAGCTTGTTTGACCTGCAAAAAATGCTCTAGGATGGTCGCTTCAGGTGTTTCAAACATACCCTTGCGACGATGAGAGGTTGCAACCACAACCCGAACGCCTTGTTCATAAGCATCCTCTAAAAGAGCTACACTTTCTTCCAGCGTTTTAGGCCCATCGTCTACCCCATAGATGATATGGCTATGAATATCAAACATGTTACTTCCCTTCTAAGGTCTGATGGATGGTTGACTTCACTTTTGCGAGACTGGCTTCATCGATGGACATCATGTAGAGGCTGGCATTTGGCATAGCGTAAGATGGTAGTTGCCCTGTCGATCCAGTCCCTTCCAGAGACTGTGAAACAATCGTATACTTCTTACCTGTCGCCAGCTGGTCATTAACCAGGGCCATCATTGTGGCAAGAGGCATGTTGGTCTGCACCGAATCCCCAACGCCATTTAAGATACCATTGAAGTTGGTCAAGGCGCCTACGCTTGTCAATTTATTGATAATAGCTGAAATAACCTTGTTATGGTTTCGGCCACGATCCCGGTCACCATCTGATAAACCATAGCGCTCGCGAACGAACCCGAGGGCCTGTTGGGAATTCAGGGTGATATTTCCAACAGGGTAATCTCCCGAACCATTGCTAAAAGCTTGATCGTTATATACTTCAATGCCGCCCAAAACATCAATCAAATTGAGGAAGGAGGTGAAATTGATTCTCGCATAGTAGTTAATATCAATGTCATAGAGATTTTCAAGCGTGGCAATAGAGGAATCGATCCCGTAAATACCAGAGTGAGTCAACTTGTCGTACTGATTATTTCCCCCACCTGCGATCGGCACGTAAGAATCTCGAGGTGTCGTCGTCAGGACAATCTGATTGGTGGTGCGGTTGACTGTCATGATGATATTAACATCCGAACGGGATACAGATGTGATCGGCCCGTAGGTATCAATACCACTGATATAGATATTGAAACTGTCGCTTTGGCTAATGGGTTTAGTTGCTGCTTCTTCTTTTGGAACTTCTTTTCTAACGGTGTAGGTGTAGAGCGTTTTAAGCTTGCTCTCATAATCCGGATAAACTGTCTCCAGAAGTCCACCATAGGCGCTGTTTAAGACCATGGCTTTTTCCTCACCGGCCAGAAGCTTTTCATAAGCATCCTGGTAGGAAGCGACTGGTTTGGTGATCAAGTCTACAGATTTTTCTGATTTGGCTTGAGCAAGTAAGCGTTCAATGTTGGTCGCGTCACTATCGGTTGCTGCAAGCACCGTACTGACTTGAGAAAGTTCTGAAATCTCACTATCTGCTGGAACCACGACACTCATCACTGTCTCTGAGATAGCTGCCGAACGGTTGAGTTTGACGCTAACTGTTTCGGTTGTTTTTTGAAAATACAGCCCCAATCCCAATGCCACCGTCCCAAGAAGGAGAAGCAAACCGCTCAACCATCTTGTTTTGCGCCAAATCAAGAATAATAAGCCCAATAAAAAGACCCCTATGATCGCCGCAGGGATCAACAAGGAAAGTCCCTTTAAAACTAAAAAATGATGTTTATAGGCATTAAACAGAAAAAAAGCAGCTGTAAGTGCATAAATAATGACAAATCCAAGATAGATTCCCAAACGTCCCTTATGGCTTTTTCGTCTGTGTTTAGAGCCTCTATGTCTCGACATACGATTACCGTTCTTTCTAAAATATACCAATTCTATCATACCTCTATCACTAGCAGATGTCAAGTTAATATCCTGGAAAAAATCCGTAAAACCTTACTTTTCGTTGTATCCTTTGATCATTAAAATTAGCCAAAATTCCTTGTGAGAGTTTGCTTTTCCTTTATCATGATTTTTCTTTACCCAACATCACCCAATCAACATTTTAAGGTCTTACTTTAGTCAATCATTAGTGAGGCAGAAAATGGGACGGATTAGCATTTAACTTTGAGCACCCATTTAACCTCAAAACCAAGAAATGGCTCTTAGGAAAATCGGTTCTCTTACAAGAAACACTGACACTGACTCTATCCTCTCTCCCAAGCCCCTAAGATCTTGCAGGCACCAGACCTACTCTTCACGAATAGTCTTCCATACTCTTTGACAATCAAAACGAAAAAGGCAATCGCAAACGGCTTCAATCATGCCGCATGCCATTGCCTCCATCCATCGCCTCATCAGGACAATGCATTACTTCATTACGCATAACAAGCTTTACGACTATACTTTAGCAACAAGTCAGTAAACTTATTTATGCCCTATTATTCTAACACCTTATTTAAAAATTGCCAACATAAGGTGTTGTTTTTGCATACTCTTTTTTAACGAAACTAGTGGTAAAAATAAGTCAGTAATCTCGAATGGATACCGGCTTGTTAACTTTTTTTACCTTAAAACATTGATAGACTTGACAAATGATAGAAAGATAACCTTGTCAATTCGCTTCTATGACCTCCTGTTCTATCATCAGCTTTCTTCCCTAGGCAAGATTGATTTTCTTTGAGGATCAATAAACAGTTTAGCATGCCTTCGTGATTTCAAGTTGATGCTAGTATCAGTTTTGAATAAACCTTTTCAAAGTGGACACGCTACTAGCTAAGAGGCTGGGACTCAGTCCTAAGCTCTCAATTCTTTTTGGATTGTCAAGTCAGACGCAGTGGTTGAGTGGGCTCTAATACACTGATTTCATCAGCTTTTACAGCCCTACTCAACTGTGCGAAGGTGGGAGTGAAATAGTCCAGTGGACTGTTTCAGCCCGAACTTAGAAATGAAAGAGTGAGGGAAAATCGAATTCTGACGAATTACCGATTTTTGTCCCACTCTCATCTTATTCAACTTCGACGGAAGGGGTTAAGACTACTTTTGCTTCTTTTGATACCCAAAAGTAACTATTGCTAAAATGCTCAACAATGCGACTCCAAGGATCATTCCCTTACCTTGAACACTGCCTGCTTTTGGTAGGATACGTTTGCTACCTCTGTTGCTGGTTCCTTGACCATCTCGGCTCTCTTGTCCCTCTCTCGCATCTGTCTGAGGAGCAGTTTCTGAACCTTTGGTTTCAGAAGTTACCGTAGTGGTCGGTTGGGTTGGGGTTCCGGTTGACTGCCCTGTCGGCTTTTTAACCGATGTCTGCGCTCCACTGGTCACTGCTGGTGATGTAGTGGTCGTAGGTTCGGTCACTGTTGTTTCAGCTGGTGTAGTTACAGAGGTCTGTGTTGTTTGAGCTTGCGTTGTCTCCTGTGGTTTAGGCTGCTCTTTTGGTTCTAGGCGCAACTGCAGGAGCAGAGGGTCATGGTCAGAAGCTCTGCCATGTTCCTCCATAAACGGCGAATTCACATGGATCATGTCAAACTCAGCACGCTCCAAGAGATTATTGCTGACTAAAATGTGGTCCAGAGACTGGTTATTGCCTTGGTAGAAATAAGAGAAGCGATCCGCCTCATCATGACGGCTGACCATATTAGACAGGATATTGCCTTCGATCAGTTGAAGGGTCTTGCGGAACTCAAAATCGTTGAAGTCACCTAACATGACAATATTGGCATTAGGGTTTTGAGCGATTCCTGCTTGGGCAAATTGGTTCAAGACCAACGCTTGCTGATGACGTGGGCCCTCTGAAGCCATTACAGGTGGTTGCACTCGCCCATATAGGCCATTATCCCCACGTTTTGAGGACAGGTGATTGGCTACCACCACAACCTTCTCTCCTTTGAAGAGAAATTCCGCAGCGAGGGATTTGCGGACACCAACAAATCCAGGATCCGTTGGTGCAATGCGACCCACGCTATGTGTCAAGCTCCCATTTGTCCAACTGATAGCTTCATTTGGTGCTGCAACTGGCTTAGCTGCTAATTGGACACGTGCTTCATTGTACAAGAAGCCGACACGGATGTTAGCGCCAGGCTGACCACCGTCAGCGTTATTTTCAGGTGCAATGTCCACGTAAGTATACTTAGGTCCTCCGAGCGCTTGGATTGCCGCAATCAAACGAGCGGCACTCTGGCTGGCATCAACGACACCGTCATCGGTTGCGCCATTATTGTCTTGGACTTCGACCAGACCGATAATATCCGGTCCGTTCAAGTCTTCGACAAAGGATTTGGCAATACGTGTCACTTTGGCTTCTGAGGTTTGACCAGGATCGGCTGTAAAGTTCTCTACATTATAAGAAGCGATGCTGAGCTTGTTCTCGTCCTTGACGAGAGTGGTCTTTTCAGGTTGGAGCCCGCCATCGTTAAATTGTGGCAAGCTGTCATTGTTGACCAAGACCTTATAGTTGGTGTAGCTATAGGAAACTGGACCTGCCAGGCGACCAGTGAATGAGTCTCCAGCCTTGGCCACAAAGTCTTTCTTCAAGAGGACAGGAATAATACCTGTGTTTTCCTTATCAGGTCTCAGGGTAATCCCGTGAGAGCCATTGAGCTGTTCTGTTGAGCTTCCAGGAAGGACATAGAGTTCCTTGTACTTGGAAGGTCCTAAAATTTTAGCATCATCTACGGCGACCAACATGCCTTCAAGTGACTCCCAGAAGTCAATCGCATCCTCTTGGGGATCAAAACTGGTCAACCCATCATTGTCAATAATCCCATCTGGAATCAAGCGGTCCACACCAAGGACAACTGGAGCTGGCACTTCAGCGGTAGCTGTTTTTTCAATTTGACTCGCTTTGATCTGTGTAATCGTTAAATCAGTCGTTTCTTTTTCAGCATAGCCACTACCAAAATACTCTTCGACAGTTCCCGTGATGGTCAAGACATCTCCGACAGCCACACCGTGTTTAGGCAGATAAACGTTGATTCCATCCGAGGTTCTAATATCGTCATCTGGCACCAGGTCCTGAACAAAGAAACGGTTGCTGGTATCAATGTAGGTTACGACAACGTCTTTGACTGTAACAGGTTTATTGGCATAGGTAGATTCGTGACCAGCTCCTTGGATTTGGCTGATTTTCAGGCTCTCTGCTGCTGGCTCAACTGCAGAGTCTCCTGCCTTTTCAACAACTTCAAATTGTTCCAGACTGAAAGGTTTGAGTTGGTTATTACCTTGATAAGTTGATAAAACGCCTGTCAGATTGATCTTATCACCTGTTCCAATCTTGCCCATCAAGGCTTCCGCATTGACGCCCGAACGGCTATCTAAACGAACAGCTAGGGTTTGACCACTTGCATCTGTCACTGTAAAAGTGGCATTTTTAAAGCGATCTGAGGAAATCGCTCCGACGGTTAGGTCCTTTAGGTTAACTAAAGTGGACTGCAACTCAGGAACTAGGCCTGTAATTGTTGTTTCTGTGATGGCTGTCTCATGACTCGCTTCAATCAAGCTATGCTCTGTAATGGCGATCAGCTGCAATTCACCATTAAAATTGCTGAGAGTCCCCGTTAACTGAACAAAATCACCCTCATTATAGCCTAGGACATCCTTATTAGGATAGATATAAAAGCCTGCTCCAGAAGCATCTTGGATATAAAACCCATTGCCACCCCAGGCATTGACAGCACTGATGACCTTACCTGATACCGTGTAGATCTGGCCTTGCACACCGCTTGCTCTCAAATCAGCCAGTCTAGTGACTTGACTTTCTTGCTCCGTTGCCTGAACATAGATCGTCTCTCCTAGTAAGCTCTGGGCCAGGGGCTGAGCTTGCCATAGTGCCGTTGCTAATACGGATGCACTAATGAGATAAATGCCTTTTTTCATAAGATCTCCTTCTGTAAAATTAAGCGTTTTCAAATTTTATTGTATCATATTTCTAGTTTGACTGACAAGCTACTCCTAGGTCTTGCAATAATTTCAACAACCTATTCCTCAAATGGCTCAAACTGACTATATTTTAAAGGGAAATTATCAATAAACAAGCCATTGCTCCTCCGGACTACCAATCAAGTCCTACTCTTCTAACTTTCTTAAGTATATCCTTCTTTGCAAATCTAGCGAGGCTTTAGATTTTAGGCTATGTAGTTGGCAGCACCTTTACTCTCACCAGTGCTATTGTCAGGAATACAGCAAAAAAACGACTCCCACTCAGGAATCGTTTCAATCAGGCTCTATTTTTCATCAATCACAAGGCGAACTTTTTTACCATCTGTCGGAACAGAATAGACAATCGTTCTTATCGCAGAAATGGTACGGCCTTTGCGGCCGATCACGCGACCAATATCGCTCGGATCAAGATCCAGATGGTATTCTAAAAACTCTGGCGTATCCTCAATCCGCAAGGTCAGCTTGTCTGGTTGTGAAATCAAGGGTTTCACTATCGCAATAATCAGATCTTCAATCATGTCCATAGGTCTTCTCGCTTTGTTTAAAATAGATTATTTTGAGAACTTTTGCTCGTGGAATTTAGCCAAGACACCAGACTTAGACAAGAGGCTACGCACTGTATCTGATGGCTGTGCTCCTTTGGCCAACCACTCAAGCACGCGGTCTTCCTTGATGGTCACTTGGTTTTCTGTGACAAGTGGGTTGTAAGTGCCTACGGTTTCGATGAAACGGCCATCGCGCGGTGCACGTGAATCTGCAACGTTAATACGGTAGAAAGGTTTCTTTTTAGAACCCATACGAGTCAAACGGATTTTTACTGCCATTTTGGATAAATCTCTTTTCTAATTATTTAATAAAGGAGTAACACTAGCTGGGCTAGCAACTCACTTTAACTAGTATAGCACAAAAACAGGTTCTGTCAAGAAAAAAACTTGACAGTGCTAAAAATCGTCTCCTTCTAAACCAAATCCTTAGTTAACAATCGCCTTGAGAAGGCAGATTTGCACGTCTTCCCCTTGAGTCATACACTTTGAAAATCTAAGATAGCCTTGTCAACTGACTTCCCAGGCTAGATTGATTTGCTTGAGTATCAGTTCCCTTTCCACCATAAGAGCAGGCAAAAAGGTGGAGATTTACTAGCCTTGTTAGGGAACTCTCCACCTTTAAATACCTTATTTTAGGTCTGTTTTTTCCATGATAGCGTCAATAAAGCCATAGGCCAAGGTTTCCTCAGCTGTCAACCAATAGTCACGCTCTGCATCTTTATGGATCTGTTTGACCGTTTTGCCAGAATTTTTCGCCAAGATTTTTTCAAGGCGATCACGGGTTTTGAGCAAATGCTCCGCTGCAATAGCCATATCTGTCTGCTGGGTACCACCACCTGTACCACCCATTGGTTGGTGGATCATGTATTCAGCATTTGGGAGCATGAAACGTTTGCCCTTGGCACCGCTTGATGCAATGACTGTTCCCATGCTGGCCGCAGTGCCCATTACGATGGTTTGCACATCTGCCTTGATGAAGTTCATGGTGTCGACAATGGCAAGACCTGCCGATACAGAACCTCCAGGGGTATTGACATAGAGATAAATATCCTTGGTCGGATCTTGAGCATCCAAAAAGAGGAGCTGGGCAATGACGGAATTCGCCATATTGTCCTCTACTGGACCGGTCAACATGATGATGCGGTCTTTCAAGAGACGCGAATAAATGTCATACGAACGTTCTCCACGGCTGGTTTGTTCAATAACTACTGGAATCATATGCTTTCCTCACTTCGTTTTCATTTCTATTACAGATTCTATTATACTGAATTGGTCAAAAAAGGTCAAATAAAAAACTCTTTCCCAACATAAAAGAAAAAGAAAGAGTGGAGAAGGACTCTTTCTTCTTACAGTGCTAATACTCTGCTTCTCCTACTAGCAGTCCCATTTCAGGTGACGGATAAATAGGTCCACTGGACCTTTTCATCGCTCTCGAATTTCTAGGCGATGACCTAAATGAGGCTGGGACTCAGTCCTAATCTCTTCGTTGTACGTTACCCTGCTGAACAAAGACACAGTGGTTGGGAGCTTGGACAGCCTGGGGTTAGGCTGTCCAAGGTTGTCTCCTAGAAATTAAAAAGGGACAATACTTACTTTGCCAGTTTTAGAGTTGCCCCTGCATAGTTCCAAAGGTCCGGGGGACCTTTGGAAGCTGGAAATGAAGCTGGCGATGTCAGCGTAAAAGGTGCTTGGCACCATCAACCACTGCTAGTGGGCTAAAAAGGTCTAGGAGACCTTTTTAGGTGGGAAATGAAGCTATCGCAGATAGTATCAAAATGTGCTGACTTCATCAGCTTTCAGAATCCTAACGAATGCGTGAAACCTTGCTTCCTCATTTCCAACCTTCAACAGTCACTCCCTGCGACTTTGCTCGCTTTCTGATTTCAAGGCTCGCACCTTCAACAGTCATTCCCTGCGACTTTGCTCGCTTTCTGATTTCAAGGCTCGCACCTTCAACAGTCACTCCCCTGACTGTTGAAGCCATGCGGAGGTGGGAGTAAAACGGTCTGGGAAGAGACCGTTTTAGCCCGAACCCCAAAAATTAGGGAGGTGAGGGGAAATCTAATTCTAACGAATTACCGATTACTGTCCCATCTCATTTAGTCCCAAACAGTCGGTCGCCTGCGTCGCCAAGACCTGGGACGATATAGCCGTGTTCATTGAGTTTTTCATCCAGGGCTGCGACATAGATTTCCACATCTGGATGCGCTTTTTGAAGCATCTCTACCCCTTCTGGAGCAGCAACGAGGCCAACAAACTTGATACTGGTCGCCCCACGCTTCTTGAGGGAATCCACCGCTAGGACAGCCGAGCCACCTGTTGCCAACATAGGATCCACACAAAGAACGACCCTTTGGTCAATGTCTTCTGGTAATTTAACCAGGTATTCGACAGGCTGGAGGGTCTCCTCGTCACGGTACATACCGATATGACCAACCTTAGCTGCCGGTGTCAAACTCAAGATCCCATCAACCATCCCGATACCTGCCCGCAAAATTGGAACAATGGCCAATTTTTTACCTGCAATTTGTTTCTGAACAGTCTTTGTGATAGGAGTCTCAATCTCAACATCTTCGACTGGTAAATCGCGTAGGACTTCATAGCCCATCAGCATGGCAATCTCATTGACCAATTCTCGAAAGTCCTTGGTCGAGGTGTCCTTGCGACGCAAGATAGACAATTTATGCTGAATGAGTGGATGTGAAATAACTTGAAAATGTCCCATGTGGGCCTCCTTTTAGTTTACTTCTAAAAGTATATCAAAAAAATGCCAAAAAATCGCTCATCAAACCATTTTTTTGACATTTTCATCTATTTTTTGCCTACTGCTGACCTGTCCCAAAGACCTCAATCAAGCGATCGCAAGCTTCGGCAATTCTCTCAAAAGGAAGAGCCAAATTCATCCTAGCATGCTGGCTCCCCGCCTGACCAAAGGCTGTTCCTTCATTGAAGAGGAGTTTGGCTTGGTCATGCCATTTGGCATATAAATCCTTGTCCTCCAAGCCATAGGCTGAAAAATCCAGCCACAGTAGGTAAGTTGCTTCTGGCTTCATAACCTGAATCTTGGTGGTTAGGCCTAAGCGCTCCGCCACATAATCCGCATGCTGCTCAATCTGTTTGCGCAAGGCCAACAGCCAAGGTTTCCCTTTGGTAAAAGCGGCTTCTGTTGCAACCATGCCAAGAGTTGGCACTTCGTGTTGATTATTGGCCAACCTCTGGCGGATAAAGGCTTTACGTAACTTGGGATTGGCAATAATAGCCATACTATTTTTCGTTGCGGCCAAATTGAAGGTCTTGGTAGCACTGCTTAATACGATAGAAATATCCCTGAACCGCGGATCTATGGTGTTAAAACTGGTGTGTTGATTACCATAGAGGGTGAGGTCTCGGTGAATCTCGTCAATAATTAAGAGGACATCGTGCTTCAGGCACAAGTTCCCAATCCGTTCTAATTCCTCTCTGGTCCAAACGCGACCGCTCGGATTTTGGGGATTGCAGAGCACATAAGCTCTAACATCCTGCTCCTTAATCTGCTGCTCCAGGAGGGCAAAATCAATCTGGTAACGCCCATCAACCTTGATCAACTCATTTTTCACCAATTGGCGGTCCAAGAGCTGAATGGTCCTTGGAATCGGCCCGTAATACGGCGTATTGATGAGGATGCTGTCCCCAGGCTGGGTCAGGGCTTGCAAGGCAATGGAAATCGACGGTACCACTCCTGAAACAAAGAGAATTTCGTCTTCCAAAACAGGATTTGAGAACTGCTCTGCTTCCCAGTCAATCACTGCCTGATACAGGTTTTGACTGGTGTAGGCATAGCCGTAATCACCTGTTTTCACATAGTCTAGAAGGGCTTCTTGAATCTCAGGTGCGATTGGAAAATCCATATCCGCAATGCCCAGAGGAATGTAGGCCGAGTCCTTAGCCACTTCTTGCCATTTGACAGCATGAGTCTTTAGACGATCCGTCCCTTGCGAAAAATCATAGACCATCAGACACCTCCAAGGCTGCTTTGAGATCCGCCACCAGATCTTCGGCATGCTCAATCCCGATCGACAAGCGCAGAAGGTCATCCGTCAGACCATAGCTTTCCCTTACCTCAGCTGGAATATCCGCATGGGTTTGCGTCGTCGGATAGGTAACCAGACTCTCCACCCCTCCGAGGCTCTCTGCAAACGTAAAGACCTTAATATGATTGAGGAAGTCTGGGATTCGCCTTTGATCCGCAATTTTAAAGGAGACCATACCGCCTTTTCCAGGATAGAGTACTTCCTTGACCTGTGGGTGTCCTTCCAAAAAGGCGACCACTTTTTGAGCATTTTCTGTAGCTCTCTCCATTCTCAAAGCTAATGTTTTCAGCCCTCGCATCAAAAGATAGCTATCAAACGGTGATAAGACAGCACCAGTTGTATTGAGGTTGTAAAATAATTTCTCATAAAGCTCCGTCTGATCCGTAATCACGACACCAGCTAAGACATCGTTATGGCCAGAAAGGTACTTGGTAGCAGAATGCAGGACCAGATCTGCCCCATCCTTGATCGGTGTCTGGTAGATTGGGCTATAGAAGGTGTTGTCAACAATGACCTTAGCCCCCTTGGCATGGGAAGCCTGGATAATCACTGGCAAATCATACTCCACCATCAAGGGATTGGTCGGTGTTTCGACATAAACCACATCGTAATCGCCCTGTTCAATCTCAGCCAAGAGGTCCGCTTCACGCTCCACATAGGTAAAATCAAAGCGTCCCGCTGCCTGCTCTTGGTTGAACCAACGGAAAGACCCTCCGTAAAGGTCACGCACCGCTAAAATCTTGGTCCCTATCGGAAACAGACTGAAGGCCAAAACAATGGCTGACATGCCCGAGCTGGTTACAAGAGCGTGCTTAGCGTATTCGATGGCCGCCAAGGTCTCTTCTAAGTTAGAACGGGTTGGATTCTTGGTTCTGATGTAGTCATATCCTGTTGACTGACCGAACTCTGGGTGCTGGTAGGTGGTCGAAAAATGAACCGGACTAACCAAGGCGCCTGTCCTTGGATCCTTGTTAATGCCTGCTTGTGCCAAAATCGTTTCTAATTCTCTTGCCATCTATCCCTCCAAATGAATTTCCTTTTCCTCTATTGTAGCACGTTTTCAAGAGGTCAGGGGCTTTAATCCTTATTGTTAATGACCATGACCAGATATAGTTTTTAACTATACTGTTCTTACACGATTAGCTCCGGATACAAAAGCCTTCTGATGCTTGGGACAATCAGAAGGGTGGTAACTATTTTATCTTGAAGCGTGCTCTCAAATGGTCTGCCTTAGGCTTGCCGATGATAAAGTCAATAGAGCGTGTCGCCAAACTCATGACCGCATAAAGGCCAACTCCGACAGCGCCACCCACCGCAAGATGGATCATACTGGACAGGCGTCCTGTCACAGGAAGCAAGCTATTGAGCAGGATTTCAACTACCAGGACAAGCAAGGCCATGACCAAGGTCTGGAGGACAATGAGAAGCCCACGGTTGAAGAGCAGAGTGTGGTCGAATCCTGTAATCTGCCGCATTCTTTTTGCCATTAAAACGACTGGTACAGCCAGGCCTACAGCTGTTGCTAAGATTGGACCATAGGCATGGAAAACCACGATCAAAGGCAACTGCAAGACCAATTTAACCAGGGCACCATAGAGGAAATACTTGACTGCGTTACGATTTTCAAACAAGGCCTGGAGCATGGGTGCAAGAACCGTGTAGATCCCCAAAACCAGAGTTGTTAACATGGCCAGGATAAACAGTGTCAAGGCCATATTATCTGGGATTCCATAGAAGGTAGTGTAAAGAGGCTTGGCCAGAAGAATGGTCCCTGCCACTGCTGGTAAGAGAAAGACCAAGAGCATGGTCAAACTGTTGAGAATTAACTTGGCTGATGCTTCTCGCTCACCCTTGACCACATTCTCCGTCAACAAGGGAATCCCAACCCCACCGATGGCTGTCGCTACCGAAATCAGAATCATAAAGATCTTATTAGGGTTGGCTGAAAAATAGGAGAACAGAACTTCCAATTCAGCCTGAGTCCAATCCGTCAAAAGAGACATGGTATTGATAAAGGTAAACTGGTCAATCAACTGAAAAATTTGGATGGCGGCTCCCGTCACGATAAAGGGGATCGCCTCTTTCACCGTCTCCAGTAAAACCGCACGGCTATCAATCGGTTCAGAGGACGCCGGTGTTTCTAAAATCGGTTTAATCAGGTCGGCCTGCCACAGGTAGTAAACCAAGACTGCCACACTGGCCAGCATCCCGACAAAGGCTGCAAAAGTTGACTGGGTCACTGCTTTGACATAATCTCCCGATCCCACCTGCATAATGAAGAAAGTCGTAAGCAGCATCCAGATCAAACGAATCAGCTGCTCAGCCACCTGACTCATGGCATAAGGCTTCATGGTATTTAAGCCTTGGAAAATCCCTCTGACAATACTCATTGCTGGGAAAATCAAAACGGCCCAGGACAGACTCCGCATGACAGGTACCAATTCGACCTCAACCCCTGACATCTTGGCAAACAAGGGAGCTCCCAAGTACATCAAAGCACCGAAAAACAGGCCTAGCCCCATCATAAAAGTCAAAGCAACCCTGATGAGTTTGAAACTCATAGCAGGTTTGCCCATCGAGTTGTACTTGGCAATCTGCTTGGCGACCGCAACATTGATTCCAGCTGTTGACATATTCAAAAAGATGGCATAAATGGTATACCCCATACTGAAAAGGGCATTGGCCTGATGGCTATGTTCCCCCATCCAGATGAGCCAAGGGATGACATACAAGGCCCCCATCAGGCGACTAGCAAAATTGCCAACCGTCAGCCAAAGGGTACCTCTCACCATCTGGTCTTGTTGGGTCACAGCTTGATTGGACATGATCTATTCCACACTTTCTAGACAGACATTTTATCTTTCTCATTATAAACCATTCTTTGGGACTTGTAAAACTTTGACTTTAGTTTTACAATAAGAGTATGTTAAATCTAAAAAATATCCTTTCGATTTTAAAAAACGACCATAACTTCCGCCAGATTATCTTTGAAGACCAATACGCTTTTGATTGGGAAGACCAGACATTCTCTGCTATCTCCTACGATAGCCGTCAGGTGTCTCCAGACACGCTCTTTTTTGTCAAAGGAGCGAACTTTCAAAAGGCCTATTTGGAACAAGCTATCAAGGGCGGATTAAGCTTTTATATCTCGGAAAAAGACTATGAGGTTGCGATTCCCCTCATCATGGTTAACGATGTCAAACAGGCCATGAGCCTTTTGGCCATGGCTTTCTACGGAAACCCTCAAGAAAAAATCAAACTGCTCGCCTTTACAGGGACCAAGGGCAAGACGACCGCAGCTTACTATGCCTACAACATTCTGAAGCAGAGCCACAAGCCTGCCCTGCTCTCTACGATGAACACAACTTTAGACGGCGAGACTTTCTTCAAATCCCAACTTTCCACCCCTGAAAGTCTGGATCTCTTTCGTATGATGGCAGAGGCCCTTGCCAACGGCCGCACTCACCTCATCATGGAAGTCTCCAGCCAGGCCTATCTGGTCAAGCGGGTCTACGGTTTGACCTTTGACGTCGGTGTCTTCCTCAACATTAGTCCTGACCACATTGGTCCCATCGAGCATCCGACCTTTGAAGACTACTTTTACCATAAGCGGCTCTTGATGGACCATAGCAGAGCAGTGATTGTGAATAGTCAGATGGACCATTTTGATCTGGTCAAGGCGCAAGTTACCGATCAGCCCCACGATTTTTATGGAGAGTTTTCGGACAATCGCATTATCAAAGCCCAGGCCTTCTCCTTTGAGGTGACCGGAAAACTGGCTGGCCATTATGACAGCCAGTTGATCGGCCACTTCAACCAAGAAAATGCCTTGGCCGCTGGACTTGCCTGCCTCAGACTAGGAGCTAGTCCTGAAGATATCCGCTTAGGCATCGCGACTACTACTGTCCCAGGCCGGATGGAAGTGCTGACCCAGGCCAATGGCTCCAAAGTCTTTGTGGACTATGCCCACAACAAGGACAGCCTGGAAAAACTAATCCAGGTGGTTCGAACCTACCAGAAGGGCGAGATTGTCCTAATCATTGGCGCACCAGGCAACAAGGGACAGAGCCGTCGCAAGGACTTTGGGGACCTCCTCAATACTCTTCCTGATATCGAAGTTATCCTGTCTGCCGATGACCCTAATTTTGAAGACCCTGAAGCAATCTGCCAAGAAATCGCCAGCCACTTGCGACGCCCCTACCAAATCATCGTCGACCGTGAAGTTGCTATTAAAGAAGCCCTTTCTAGGACTCAGTCAGCTGATGACGCTGTCATTATTGCAGGAAAAGGCGCTGACGCCTACCAGATTGTCCAAGGTCAGCGTGACGAGTCTTATCTAGGAGACCTAGAAGTCGCCAGAAAATGGCTCGACTGAAAAGCGCAAATGCACAGCACCCAGATTGCAAAAGGCAATCATCAAAACGGTGGCTCCCCTAGCCCCACCCACAATTCTCAAGCGGAGGCTGGCGAATCCTGAATCTTTAAAAATATCGACTTTCCTCTAAACCTGTCATCCTCAACTTTTAAGCCAAAAAAGGAGTCTACTGCTTATTTAAAAGCGACTCCTTTTCTATTTAGCCAGCCTTATATTGGCTAAGGGCAGCACTATCTGCGATGATAATTACATCCTCATGGCGCTGTAGAATGGAAGCTGGCAGTTCTTCCGTTATCGGTCCCGAAATCAAGCCTGCAATCGCATCTGCCTTTTCAGCCCCATAGGCCAGCAAAATAATGGTCTTGGCCGTCATAATAGAAGCAATCCCCATAGAAATCGCCTGACGGGGTACCTCTGCTTCATCTTCGAAGAAGCGTGCATTGGCCTGAATCGTTGACTCCTGCAAATCGACGACATGCGTCGTCTGGGTGAATGGTGTCCCAGGTTCGTTAAAGCCAATATGGCCATTGCGGCCAATGCCCAAAATCTGCACATCGATCGGATGCTCTTCAATCAAGCGGTCATAGGCAGCGGCTGCCGCATTCAAATCCTCTGCTAAACCGTCTGGCACATAGCTGGCTTTAAAAGGCTTTTCACCAAACAGGTTAGCCTCCATGAAGTAACGGTAACTTTGGTCATTCTCAGCCGACAGGCCAACATATTCATCTAGGTTGATCGATACCAAATCCGAAAAATCCACATCGCTGTCCACCAGCTGGCGGTACAATTCAATTGGAGAGGATCCTGTGGCCAATCCCAAGACCTGAGCTCCTTCTGCTATCTTTTCACGCACCAAGTCATAAGCAATCTTGCCACCTTCTACCTGGTCCTTCACTTCAATAATTTTCATGTTCTGCCTCCTGAAAACCTTTTCTTAATCCTATTATATGGTATAGACCAATTTTTGTCAAGCCTAATCCGCCAAAACATGATATAATAAGAAGGCTGTCTCAGGAACGAGAATCCTAGACAAATCATCCCCTGATAGGAAACCCATGAATACGAAAGATTTTGATTTTGACCTGCCAGAAGAATTGATCGCCCAAACGCCACTGGCTAAACGGGATGCCTCACGGCTTCTGGTACTAGATGCTAGCAAAAAAAGCTTGACCGACAAGCATTTTGACCAAATTATTGACCATCTCAATCCAGGCGATGCCCTCGTCATGAACAATACCCGTGTCCTACCAGCTCGACTCTACGGCCAAAAACCTGAAACTGGCGGCCATGTGGAGCTTCTGCTTCTGAAAAATATTGAGGGAGACGATTGGGAAGTCTTGGCCAAGCCTGCCAAACGCCTTCGAGCCGGCACCCACATCTCTTTTGGGGATGGTCGTTTGACCGCCACAATCTTAGAAGAGTTGGACCACGGCGGCCGAATCGTCCGCTTTAGTTATGACGGGATTTTCTTAGAGGTGTTGGAATCCTTGGGAGAAATGCCCCTGCCGCCTTATATTCATGAGCGTTTGGAAGACCGCGACCGTTACCAGACGGTCTACGCCAAGGAAAATGGCTCTGCAGCCGCACCAACAGCCGGCCTTCATTTCACCCAGGAACTCCTTGAGAAAATTGCTGCCAAAGGTGTCAAACTGGTTGAGCTAACCCTCCATGTCGGTCTTGGAACCTTTAGACCCGTCTCGGTGGACCAAGTCGATGAGCATGAAATGCATTCTGAATTTTACAGCCTCAGCCAGGAAGCTGCAGAGACACTGAATGAGGTCAAGGCTGCTGGCGGACGGATTGTCGCTGTGGGAACCACCTCTATCCGCACCTTGGAAACCATCGGCTCAAAATTCGATGGCCAGATCCAGGCAGACTCTGGCTGGACCAATATTTTTATCAAGCCTGGTTATTCCTTTAAGGTGGTCGATGCCTTTTCAACCAACTTCCATCTGCCAAAGTCAACCCTCGTCATGCTGGTCGCCGCCTTTGCAGGGAGAGAGTTTGTCCTAGAAGCCTATGCCCATGCCATCCAAGAGGGCTACCGCTTCTTCAGTTTTGGAGATGCTATGTTTATTGAAAAACCGTCCGAAAATGCCTAAACCAACTGAAATAACTAAAAAGTCTCAGTCCCAGATGCTAACATTCAGGGCTGAGACTTTTTCTGTTAGACATTAGATGAGCTCTTAGTAGGTCACTAAACTTCACCAAAACGAGGGTAATTTCTAGGCCTAGCCTTAAGAGACATGGCTACAACTTGATTCGTTCAGCAGTTGACATCACTTCCACTCCCCAAATTTCCCTGGCAAGGTGAGCTGCCCCCAGGAACTAACAGGACGGACACTACCAGCTATTGATTTTTCAACTATCAAATCTAGGGCTTGTTTTTAAACCGGCCCAGCTATCCCAAAACAGCAGCAGCCAAGGCTTGTTGAATTTGGACAACACTTTTATCGCTCTTAAATTGCAGGACTTCTGCTGGCTGACTAGCCGACGAAATCCAGATTTTGAGTTCGGCATCAAGATCAAAATGCCCTGACGTTTCTACTGTAAAGCGTGAAATCGACCGATAAGGCAAGGACTTGTAAGATACCTTTTTACCTGTCATCCCCTGCTTGTCCACCAAGATTAACCGTTTTTCAGTAAACACAATCAAGTCCCGAACCAACTGAAAGGCTAAATTGACCTGCTCACCTGGCACCAAAATATCCACTAACTGCTGCTCAACCTTCTCAACATCCTTTTGAGAAGCATTGCCCAGTAAACCTGAAAATAATCCCATAAGGTCCTCCAATTCATTTGTTACCCTATTATACCGAAAAAGAAGAGGCTGGACAACCATTTCCAGCGCTCTTCTCTAAACAGCACAACTATTAAAGAAAAACCGCAAAACTTGTAAGGTTTGAAGCACCTTGGAGGCGGGACATAGGCTATTATGCTCCCTTACATTCTGGAAGCGACTATCTCCTATCCCCATTGGAGCTCTAATCGTAGCTTATTCCATTTTCAAAAAGCAAGCTTGCCCTATTTTAGGATTTTGAGGAGGGGGATAGAAAGTAAATCGCAACTAAGATAACACTAAACTTGTATAGCAAGCTGATCCAGGTCATCGCATCAGGCAAGTTCAGCTCCAGACACCAAGCACCTCCAAACAGAAAGAACAAGATGACCAGTAATTTTAGAATCTTAATCAGCCAGCTTCTCTCCAGAACCATCTCTTTCTGACCAATCGTCATATGAACCGGGGGTACCTTTTGCCAAGGAAGATAACGCAGGGTGAAATAAGTTCCACCTAATAAGTAAGGATAAGGCCAACAGGAGATGATTTGAAAACGGATCTGAGATAGGAAACATAGAAAACCTCCATTCTTCATTGTTACACTGGTAACGCTGACAAGTCTAAGGCGAACTTTAACAGCCCATTCTCATCCTTAGAATAACAACACACTGACTACTGAATCGGACTTACCAATGTTTCTAGCCTAGGCAGATGGTAAAGGACCTAGCAGAACCCCCTTTAGGATCGAAGCTTAAAGCAGAATATCCTAGTCGTCTAAGGTCTTGTTCATTAGGTCCCAAGCTATTCATACCACTTTCTGCAACGATTCACCTAGCAGGAATTTTCTGTCTTGAACACTCCTAGTTTTCTCTCCGATGATAGCCAAACAAAGTCAGCAGAGGAAGTAATCCTAAGGCAAGTAAGTTTAACGAGGCACTGTCGCCCGTTTGAGGAAGCGTTTTCGTCTTTGATGATTCAGTAGATTTGACTTGTCCCTTAGTCTGAGGAGCCGCATTCTTCACCAATGGTGTCACCGCAACGATTTGTCCCCGTTCGTCGATAACCGGAACCTGCGAAGTTAATGGTGCAGATATCTGGAGTTGCTGATATTTTGAAGGGGCGTAAGCCAGAGTCCTAGGAGTTTGATAAACGATTGGAGTGACCAAATTCTCAGCTCTATACCGTGCCAGTAAGTTGTCATAAGCCACCTGTAATTGTTCTTGAGTGGCAGTGAGTGCTTGCAAATCCTTTTCTGCTTGTTCCAACAAAATATTTTGTTCTTCCAAACGTTTCTGCGCAGCATCCAGGAGGCTTTGCTTCTTAGCAAGCACCTGAGGTGCTTGCTTCAGACTCTCTAGATAGGCTTGCGCCTGCTTCAGACCCTCTGCTTTTTCAGTCTGGGCTTGTCTTAGAGCTTGCAGTTGTTGATTTGATTTCGCTAAAATCTTCTGCAGCTCTTCTAATTTTGCCCTTTCCTGATTACGATTCTCTTGCGCCTCTTCCAAAGCTTTCTGGTCCGCTTTCAGAGCTTCCTTAGCCTTAGCCAATACAGCCTCGCGATCTGCCAAGCTCAGGGCAAGTTGACGCTCAGCCTCCTGAGCAAGACCAAGAGCTTGCTGAGCTTCTGCCTGAGTTGCCAAAGCCTGGGTTAAACGATTTTCAGCCACTGGTAAACTAGCTTCCTTATCCAGCAGAGCCATGTACAAGGCTTGCGCTTGTCTTAGAGAGTCTTTGATATCATCAAGAGTAGATTTGGCATTAGCTCGAAGGGTTGTCTTGGCGACTGTATCTTTCTTAGCATCTGATAAACGAGTAGAAAGGGTTTGGTAACGTTCCTGAGCAGCCTCTAGCTCCTCAGTTAGACGAGTCTTATCTCCCTGAGCCTTTGTCAGAGCTTTATTAGCCTCATTGACCGCTCTTTGGGTCTGAGTTTCCAAGGCCTTTGCTCTCTCCAGACGCGTTTTAGCACTAGAGAGTTGGGCGCCTGTTTGAGATAGGCGAGCAACTTCACCTTCTTTACTTGCAACGGCCCCAGTCAACTGATTGACTGTGCTTCGTGCCTGAGCTAGTCCAGACTTAAGTTGCCTTAAGTTAGCTGTCGTAAATTGGACAAATGGCGCACCCAATCCCGCTGTGTCGATAGCATCTGTGCTTTGCTCAGCCCAGAGATTAGCCAATGGATACCAGCCATTATTGGTCCGCGTGTAAGGATCATAAACATAGGTATAACCATTGGAGAGGCCATGTAGTAAGATCTGGTGTGTATAGCCGACACCCCAAGGGCTAAATTTATTTTGCTGAACAGCCGCTGTGACTAAATTTCCAGCTTCTAAAGCCTGTACGACACTCGCATAGTTGCCTAAGGTTGTCGCTTCTAGGCCATAGTGACGCGCTGCTTGGAGTAAGCCCTGACCAGAAGTCCCTTGGAAATTCTTGTTAAAGTGATTACTGTTATTGTAGAGATAGTGTCCCACTTCCAATGGCATGACTGTTTTTCCAGTCAGTTCAGTGATAGCCATCGCCAAAACGGTCGGCGCACAGCCTGTTGCACCAAAAGTCCCGTTTCCGATACGGTAGGTGATCCAATTTGGATCCGTTTGAACATAAGTTTGCAGACTTCCAGGATCAGACGGACTGGCTGCTTGATAGGCATGGGTTAAACGCGCTAAGTTCTGAGTAGCTTGAGCTAGCTGTGTGCGATTTCGTTTTAATTCTTCTTGGGCTTGCTGGAGAGCTTGAGCCTGGTTTGTTGCCGATGCTTGCGCTGTCGCCAATGCTTGCTCCGCAGCCTTAACCATGCTCTGAGCCTTAGACAAATCATTCAAGGCTGTATCCAATTGCTTGGTCGCTTGCGTTTCACTAGCATTAAGCGAAGCTTTTAAATCTGCGATTTGTTTTTGAACAGCTGCAACATCGACCGCTAAGCCATCTTCAACCAGTTGCGCTTCTTTCAAATCTGACGTTGCAGTTGTCCAATTTTCAGTTGCTTGCTCAACCGCTTCTTGTTGTGATTCAACTCTTTCCTTAGCCTGCTCTAACTCTTTAGCATGATTTTGATCTGCTGTTTTAGCCTCTTCCAATGCTGTCCGAGCTTCTTGAACATCTTCATTTGCTGTTTTAACAGCAGTCTGAGTTTGTTCTAATTGTTCCTTAACAGCCTGTTCAGCTTGACCATCGACCAGTTTCTTAGCTTGATCAACTTGCCCTTGACTCTCTGAAACGGTAGCCTGTGCAACATCCACCTGACTTTCAGCCTCTTGAACAATGGCTTCTTGCGCCTTAACAGCTTCTTCTGTCTGGGTCATTACTGTTTCAGTACGCTCAACAGCTTCCGTCGTCTCTTTTAGCTCTGTATCTGCTTTCTCAACCGCCTCAGTTGCTTGTTCCACAGCTTCAGGAGTTGCCACTTCAGCCAAACGTTCCGCTTCAGAAGCTTCCGTTGTCAATTGGTTGACCTCAGATTTAGCCTCTGCTTGTTCCTCTTTTCTCGCCTCTACCAGTTCTGTTTGCCCCGCAGTTTCAGCTTTCGAAGCTTCTAAATCCGCCTTAGCGTCAGCAAGCATCTTTGGAGTTACTGATTGAGTAGCTTCTTGCGTTTTAGGGGAAACAGGCTTATCCAGCTCCTTAGCTTTCACAGGATTTGCTATGCCAAGAGTTGTCGTTGCCAGAGCAGCTGCCGCCAATACTGTTTGAGGTTTGTTCATCTCTCAAATATCCTTTCTATACAATATCTTTTGGAGGTTTATTTCACAAAATGCTCAGCACAAATCATTTAGAGGGTTTCATTTCCTTCTCCTCAAATAAACTGTACGTCACTAGTATAACATCATTTTGTTATCTAAACAATACTTTTTAACATATAAAAGTTCGCTAAAACTAACTTACTGTTATGAAATAAACCCTTTATGATAGTATTAGAGGTGTTGATATGAACGATAACCAATTTTTACAAGAGTATGTTGCTCTACGAATAAGGCAAATACGCCTAGATAAAGGAATCAGTCAAGAACATTTGTCTGAAAAAGCAGATTTAAGCGCAAAATATATCCATAATATCGAAAATCAAAAGTTTAACTTAAAAATCCAGACCTTAGAAAAAATCATTGCTGCCTTAGATTATACCCCTCAGGATTTCTTCGCCTTCCAAAGCAATCCTGATGACCAGTTACTTCTTTTGATTGATCAGTTAAATAAGTTAGACGCTCATAATCGTGAAGAAGTCTTAAATGCATTCAATAGACTGGTTCAAAAGATGCTTTGAATAGGCTCTCTTAAAAGGGCTGACGCTATCAAAAGATGACCAAAAAACATTCTGCCCAGCAGAAAACCAATTTTGCCGTTGTTTTAGGACTTCGGTTAGAGGTTTTTTCAGCCTTTTTTACCCCTAGTCATCAAGAGCTCCTTAACTTCTATCGACAAACCATCACTTGACGGGGGTCTTGTTCGTCACTACTCGTCTTTTCTAAGCTCGATGTCTTGGGATTAACTTTGCGGAGCTTATACCACAAAAATCGGTAACGCGTATCGCACGTTACCGATTTTTGGTTTGTCCCTACATCTTCTCTTCCAATTCCACTTTGGGATACTTGTCCGCGAACCAGCGCAGGGCAAAATCGTTTTCAAAGAGGAAGACGGGTTGGTCGAAGCGGTCTTTGGCTAGGATGTTACGGCTAGAGGACATGCGTTCGTCCAGGTCTTCTGGCTTGATCCAGCGGACGGTCTTCTTGCCCATTGGGGTCATGACCACTTCGGCATTGTACTCGCCTTCCATGCGGTGCTTGAAGACCTCAAATTGGAGCTGACCAACAGCTCCCAGCATGTACTCGCCCGTCTGGTAGTTGGTGTAGAGCTGGATCGCCCCTTCTTGGACCAACTGTTCGATACCCTTGTGGAAGGATTTTTGCTTCATGACATTCTTAGCTGAAACTTTCATGAAAATTTCTGGCGTAAAGGTCGGCAGAGGTTCAAATTCAAACTTATTTTTTCCAACGGTCAGGGTATCGCCGACTTGGTAAGTTCCTGTATCGTAGACACCGATAATGTCGCCAGCCACGGCATTTTCGACATTCTCACGGCTTTCCGCCATAAATTGGGTCACATTGGACAGCTTGGCCCCTTTGCCAGTACGAGGGAGATTGACCGCCATCCCACGGGTGAACTCGCCTGACACCACACGGACAAAGGCAATTCGGTCACGGTGACGCGGGTCCATGTTGGCTTGGATTTTGAAGACAAAGCCTGAAAAATCCTTATCCAGTGGGTCAATGACCTCACCAGTCGTGGTCTTGTGGCCATGTGGCTCTGGCGCAAATTCCAGGAAAGAATCCAAGAAGGTCTGCACCCCAAAGTTGGTCAGGGCCGAGCCGAAGAAAACTGGCGTCAGCTCACCTGCTAGGATGGCCTCACGGGAAAATTCATTTCCAGCTTCGGCCAGAAGCTCGATGTCTTCCAAAACTTGCTTGTAAAAGGGGTTGTTGGCAAATAAAGCTCCGCCATTGTCCAAGGGCGCAAACCGCTCCTCACTGCGGTAAAGCTCCAGACGTTGGTTATGCAGGTCGTAAAGCCCCTCGAAGCTCTTGCCCATACCGATAGGCCAGTTCATGGGGTAGCTGGCAATACCAAGCACCTCCTCCAGCTCCTGAAGCAAATCCAGAGGCTCGCGACCATCACGGTCTAGCTTGTTGATAAAGGTGAAGACAGGGATGCCACGGTGCTTAACAACTTCAAAAAGCTTTTTAGTCTGGGCCTCGATCCCCTTGGCCGAGTCCACAACCATAACGGCAGCATCCACCGCCATCAGGGTGCGGTAGGTGTCCTCCGAGAAATCCTCGTGTCCAGGTGTATCAAGGATGTTGACCCGCTTGCCGGCGTAGTCAAACTGCATGACAGACGAGGTCACAGAAATCCCACGTTGTTTCTCGATGTCCATCCAGTCGGACTTGGCAAAGTTCCCGGTCTTCTTGCCCTTAACGGTACCAGCCTCCCGAATCTCGCCCCCAAAGTAGAGGAGCTGCTCGGTGATGGTAGTCTTCCCCGCGTCCGGGTGACTGATGATAGCAAAAGTGCGGCGTTTTTTAATCTGTTCTTGTAAATTCATGGTACTTCTTTCTTGTTTTTGGATAAATAGCAGAGCTGGTCTGCTGGTTTTCAATACGGATGCAGCTATTGTCTGATGCTACATTGGATAGTCCTCTTGTAATCTTAACCCTCCTATTATATCTAAAAAGAAGAACTTTTTCAAACCTTATAAAAATTCCTCCTGAAAAACAGAAGGAATCTGTTAACTAGGCTCTAGCAATCGCTTCTGCCCTTTCTGCACCAAGGCTACCAAGGCGAGATTGGCAAGAGTGACAAGGATAAGATTGAGCCAGATATGGTGGCTGTTGACCAGAGGGGTACCGCTAGCAAACCGTAATTTCCGCCTGTCAGCTGGTTGACCAGCAAGAGGGACAGGTTAATCACCAAACTATAAGATAAAATGACTAGTATATTAAGGCGGTCTTCTTTCTATTTACCAAGCAGATAAAACCGACCAGTGACAAAGAGAAGACCCAACGCAATCTTTCGGTTATCAAACTCTAGTCCTGTCAGTGGCAGGTCAGCAAAGATAGCCACATCATTTTTAGCCCCCACCACTTGGGCAATTTCGTGTCAGGTTAATTTCATTGATTCTCCAAATTCTCATCAAGATCGGTAAAGCTATCCAGGTAACCAGCCAGCTCCGCCGATTCTGGCAACTGAAATCGTAAGTTGTCATGAGCATAGCTAGGGTCGTAACTGATGGTTGCTTGTCGCTCACCGATTGGTGAAAGGGTGTTTTTCCGGTACAAATACTCGGTTAAGGTTTGGTTTTCTGAAAAAAGAAAACCAGAGGTCTTATGGGTATAAACAATGGTGTAAGCCTGCCCTTGATAGACGACATCAGCGTAACCATAGGACCATTGCCCAATACCCAAGAAGATAACAGCTAGAGCTGTCCCCAAATACAGAACAGCAGGTAGCATCAAGACACTGAGAATACTGAGCAGGTACCGCCAATACCATCGACGGATTTTTCCTATTAAAAAGCTGAGGAGATAACCAAACGCTAAACAGACCAGACCATAAAGACCAAGGTAAAAAATAGGCTGCAACTGAGCGAGTGACACCAACATTCCGATCAAAGCGATCGAGAGTTGCCATCTCCGCGACCACTGTTGACAGCTAGCGATTCCCATTAGCAGAATCGTGAGCAAATGAAACGGGAACAGGCGCGTGAGGATAAACCAGATAAAACTCAACAACTTTCAGCTCCTCCTCAAAAAAGAGTGCCATGCACTCTCTATTATACTATAATACTGAAGATTTGTCTGTTTCAACTTGACGCAAGACGCCATCACGCATCTCATAAACCTTATCGCAATAGGTCGTCATGCGATGATCGTGGGTTACCATGATAACCGCTTTTTGACGTTCCTTGCACTCTTTAGCCAGTAGTTCGACGACCTCAACGGCGCGGTCAGTATCGAGGCTGGCTGTCGGTTCGTCTGCTAATAGCAGAGCTGGGTCATTGTAGAGCGCACGTGCGATAGCCACTCGTTGCCGCTGGCCGCCTGAGAGCTCTTTGGGAAACTTTTTGACCAAGTGATCAATCCCTAGCTCCTCGAGTAACTCGAGCTGTCTCTTTTTGTCAGCTCTGCCATTTATCCGATCAACCAAATCCAACTGCTTCTCCACCGACAGAAATGGAATGAGATTGGACGATTGAAGGACAAAGCCAATATCTTGAAAACGTAAGCGAGCCCGCTCCTTTTCAGGAAGCTGGGAGTAATCTGTTCCGTTGATCAAGATTTGACCAGCTGTTGGTGTTTGCAACCCTCCAGCTAAGGTTAATAAAGTACTTTTGCCAGAGCCAGACGGACCAATAATAGCGATAAACTCTCCTGCAGCTATGTCAAAGTCTGTTGGTTTTAGTGCCTCAATGGTGCTATCACCATCCTGAAAACTTTTACTAACGGCTGTTAATCTTAAAATAGTCATGTCAACCTCCTACCCAATATGCTCCAGCGGATCCACCTTAACGATAGCACCGACCGAGAAGAGTGCCCCTAGCAGAGCAAAGAGAATCAAGCCTCCTGAAATGCCGCTGTAAAAGAGCCAGTTATGCTCAAAAGGAACCGCCGAGGGTAAAACTAAGGAAGACAGAAGAGTTAGCCCAAGACCAATAACCGTTCCTAAACCAGCCAAGACCAAGGTTTGCCCTAGTACAGAGCTTGCAATATAAGGTGTTGACAAGCCTTGAATCTTCATCAGTCCAAAAATCGCTGCCTTTTGCGTTGTCAAGACAAAGATAAAAATGCCGATAACGACTGCTGCAATAACCACCAAAAACCCAATCATAAAGGCAAAGGTCAAGTTCTGTGCCGTGTATCCTGGGAGCTTATCAATAAAGGCTGCTATATCCAGCTGTTCAAGACTATCCTCAGGATAGCTGGTCACTTCTCCCCTGACCACAATCGCACTAGCTTGATTAATGGGTTGCCCCTTTTGGTAAATGGTTTTGAACGTTGACTGAGAAAGGTAGACTACAGGTGCCACACCGTAGGCAGCACGGTCCGTTGTCCCAACGATGGTCAATTCTTCTTCGCTCTCTCCCAGCGCTAACTGATCGCCAATCGACAAGCCTAGCTCCTCTAGCAATTCAAGGGCAACGACTGCCTCATTTTCCTTTTCAAATCCACGTCCCTCAATAATAGAAGGCATCAAAAAGGTTGACGCATCGACACCAAAAACGGCTACCCGCTCCTTGTTTTCATCGCTGACTTGTTTGTTTTCTGCCCAGACGACACCCGACCGGAAAAAGAGTGAGGCCTTCTCTTCGGCTTTAACTTGGTCCACTAATGCCTCATCCATTATTGATGGTGCCAGTAATTTATTGGCCTCTGTTGACAGAAAAATCGTGTCCGCCTGCCATTTGTCGACGGCCGCTCGGTTCTGCTGCATCAGACCGTAAGCCAAGCCCGTCAAGAAAAAGACCAGATAGGCGACCAAAACCAAGAGTCCCAATATCAAACCATAGCGTAGCTTGTTTTGCTTCATTTCTTCGATTGCTAAAAACATCTTTTCTCCATCCGTTTCCATTGCTTGATAACTTTTCTGAAACAGTAAATTATTTTACCATTATAGCACAAAAAGAGAGGGGAACAAAAATCACTGATTAAAAAAGGCTTTTTCCTGTCTTGTTTCCATTTTAAAAGACGCCACACTAACCCACAGGCAACTCTACAACTAGCAAGAACAGGATTATCTGCTTCCCTTTTCCAAAAGTTAGGGCTGTCTTTAGAGTAAGTCCTTAACCAGAATTTATGCTCATCGCTTAACAAAAATCAAAATCCGAATCATTTGGTGGTCATCGAATAACTATTGATTGAGCCATGCAGCAACCTCAAAATAGTTGGAAAGGCTACTATGTTCTTCTGTGTTTAAATAAACATGCATTCGCCCATTAACGGCTGTGAAAGCAAGGAGCGATCTGATCGAAAACCATAAAACCTCCCCTAGGTTTAACTAGAAGAGGCTTGACTTATTATAATATCCCTTAAGTGAGAAACCAGTTTGATCTAGTCCGCAAATTGGCTCTGATAGAGGTCGTAATAAAAACCTTTATCAGCTAAAAGACTGGCATGCGTACCTTGTTCGATAATTTCACCATCCTTTAAGACTAGGATTTTATCCGCTTCTTGAATGGTGGATAGACGATGGGCAATCACAAAGCTCGTGCGACCTTCCATCAAGCGCTTCATAGCCTTTTGGATCAATAGCTCTAGACGGGTGTCCACAGATGACGTTGCTTCGTCTAAAATTAAAATCTTAGGATCAGATAAGAGGGCACGGGCAATGGTTAACAACTGCTTTTGCCCCAATGAAATATTGCTGGATTCCTGATTCATTTCCATGTTGTAGCCACCAGGAAGGGTTCTGATAAAATGATCCACATTGGCGGCCTTTGCTGCTGCAATGATCTCTTCATCAGTAGCTTCTAGATTGCCAAACCGAAGGTTTTCCTTAATGGTGCCTTCATAGAGCCAGGCATCTTGGAGCACCATCCCAAACTGCTTACGGTAATCTTGACGAGACAAGGTTCTGATATCATGCCCATCCACTTTGATAGCTCCTGAAGTCACATCGTAAAAGCGCATCAGGAGATTAATCAAGGTCGTCTTACCCGCGCCAGTTGGACCGACTATGGCGACCATCTCACCCGGCTGGACATCAAGGTTAAAGTTACGGATCAAAGGTTTATCGGGCAAGTACTGGAAATCAACGGCCTCAAAAGACACCTGACCTGTCAAAGGCTTCTCTAAGCGCTCAGTAACCTGATTGACTTCGTCGGCTTCATCCAAGACCGCAAAAGTCCGCTCGAGAGAAGATTGAGCTGACTGCAATTGGCCGGCTAGCTGAGTAATGGTCTGGATAGGCTGGTTCACCTGCCAGACATATTGTACCAAGGCCTGCAGATTACCAACAGTCAATTGACCAGCCAAGACACGAAAACCGCCAAGAAGGGCAATCAACAGATAGGCCAAATTCGAGATGGTAGACAAGACAGGCATCATAATACCAGAGGTAAAGCTCGCCTTGAAGCCAGTCGCCTGCAAGTCATCCATGATTTGGCCAAATTCTGCCTCGGAATGCTCCTCTCGGCCATAAAGCTTGATGACATTAAAGCCTGTCAGATTTTCCTGAACAAAGCCGTTCATGTCTCCTAGGAGCTGGGCCTGACGTTTAAAGTAAGGCTGGGACTTGGTCATGATAAACTTGGCCGAGAAATAAGTCAGAGGAATGCTGGCTATCACAATCAGAGACAGGCTAAGATTGATATAAACCGCCATGGAAACCGCCAAGATAATGGTCAAAAAGGCATTGATTATCTGAAGAAAAGACTGCTGGAGAGCATTGGAGACCGTCTCCACATCTGAGGTAAACCGCCCTAGCATGTCTCCAAACTGGTGACTGTCAAAATAAGAGGTCGGAATCCGATTGATTTTTTGACTCATTTCCTTACGAAGGTCTCGAACCGTAGACTGCACCGCCTTGGTGATAAAGACATTGGCATACCAGGACCCCAAGGAATAGAGACTCCCACGGATGTAGTAGATCACTAGAATGAGGATAATATAACGGTAGTTGATCCCAGCGCCTGGAACACCAGCCAGCATGTCTTTGACATTGGCTGTAATCTCTGTGATGATAAGGCCGAAGGTCAGGGGTTCTAAGGCATTCATGGCTGCGCTTAAAATCTTGAAGAAGACGGATAAAAAGAGAGAGCCGCGATAATTCTTTAAATAGTGCCAGAGGCGTTTATAGGCATTTTCTGTTGGCATATTAGGCGTCTCCTTCCGTCAGTGATTGATGATTGAGCTGGCTCTCCGCAATTTCACGGTAGATGGCATTGGTGGCCATCAGCTCCTCATGGGTTCCACGGCCGACGATTTCTCCTTCGTTGAGAACGATAATCTGGTCCGCATTCATAATGGTCCCTACCCGTTGGGCAACGATGAGGACGGTCGCCTCCCCTGTCACTTCTTTCAGGCGACGGCGAAGCTCCGCATCAGTCTTGTAATCCAGGGCTGAGAAGCTATCATCAAAGATATAGATATCAGGCTTTTTGACCACCGCACGCGCAATGGACAAGCGCTGCTTCTGGCCGCCAGACAGGTTGCTGCCACCTTCTGCCAGGTGATGCTCATAGCCTTTTTCGGTCGATTTGACAAAATTTTCCGCCTGCGAAACCGCAACTGCCTGGTCCAGCTCGGGCAGACTGGCATCTTCCTTTCCATAGCGCAGGTTGTCTCCGATTGTCCCGGTGAAGAGGAGGGCCTTCTGCGGGATAAACCCAATCTTGCTGCGCAGGGCCTTCAAATTATAATCCCTCACATCCACCCCATCGATCAGAATCCGACCTAGCGTGATGTCATAAAACCGTGGAATCAATTGAACCAAGGAAGATTTCCCTGACCCGGTTGACCCAATAAAGGCAACGGTTTCTCCCGGCTTGGCCTCAAAGCTAATCTTGTGCAGGACAGGACTCTCTGTCTCACCCGGGTAAGCAAAGGTCACATTGTCAAATTCCAGATAGCCTTTGGTCTCTGTCTCGGTGATCCCTCCTTCGTTAGGATCGATGGAAATCGGCATATCCATCACTTCCTGCAAACGCTTGGCTGATACGGCCATTCTCGGATACATGGTAAAGAGATTGGCAAAAAGCAAGAAGGAAAAGAGGGCATGGAAGGCATACTCAATAAAGGCAACCAAATTACCAACCTGCAAGTCGCCACGGCTGATCGGTGGCAGGGCAAACCAAACAATAGCCACAATCATGACGATAATCAGTTGGACAAAAAGAGGTTCCCCAAGTCCTGTCAGACGAAAGAGCTTGCTAGACGTTTCTGCGTAGGTTTCATTGGCCTGACCAAAGCGTTCTTCCTGGAATTCCTCTCGGGCGAAGGCTCGAATCACGCGCAAGCCTGTCAAGTTCTCACGGACATACTGGTTAATCTTATCGAGTGTCTGCTGTTGCTTTTCAGACAAGGGACCTGTCTTATGGGCAATATACCACACCACAAGGACCAGAAAAGGCAGGCAACTGGCTACAATCCACCCCAAAAATGGACTGGACAGGATGATCATGACCATGGAAGACACCATCATCAAGGGAGTGATGACCCCCATCCTGAGTGCCTGTTCCGCAAAGGTCATGAGTACAAAGGCATCACCTGTGATCCGAGTCACCAAGGAAGATACCCCGATCTGCTCATACTCATGGTGAGAGTAGGTCTGCAACTTCTCGTAAAGATCTATCCGCATATCTCGGATCATGCTGGTGGTCATTTTACTGGACGCATAGATGAGCACCACCCGGCCCAGGGCACCCAATAAGATAATCACCAGCATCACAAGGGCCCAGTAATAAAGCTTGTCAGCTTGATTCTGGGTCAATCCCTCATCAATCATCCGAGCCAAAACAGTTGGCAGGCCCAAGTTGACCATGACAAACATCAGGGCCCCAAAGATATTGAGAAGCAATAACTTGGGATGCCGTTTCAAATAAGACCAAATATAACGCATGTCTCCTCCTTTATCAGCAGTCATTTCCTCAACCCCAAACAGCCCTTCTCTACTAGGTCCTCTTAAATGCTCACACAGCTTTAGAGCGTAAAAAGACCAAGCCTGGAAACATTCCTAAGCTCAGTTGAAGGAAAGACAGCTTTTCAGTTGTTTCTAGTGTAACGCAATTTAAACGTGCAGGCAAGTTCTTTTCATGGTTTTCTTTCTGAAAACGTTTCAAAGTTCCCCTTACTTGTAGTTAAACACCTTCCTCGCCAAATAATCCCCAATCCTTGGAAATAGGGTATAGAGGCCATGGGCCAGCTTAAGTGAAAAGGGCAAAGTCAGGTCACGTTTATTGCGCCCTAGGATCTGGACAATCCGAGCAGCCACCTGATCAGGTTCTAGCACATAGCGCTCAACCCGTTTGAGGTAGGTCCCTGTCGGATCAGCCTGGTCGAAGAAACCTGTCCGAATCGGACCTGGATTGACCGTGGTCACGTAGACACCCGAGTCAGCCAATTCCAAGCGCAGTGCGCTAGAAAAGCCTGTCACAGCGAACTTAGCTGCGCTGTAGACGCTGGCCTTGCTGGTCGCCATCAGGCCTAGAACACTGGCAATATTAACAATGTGCCCCTTCCTGACCTCCTTCATTCGCTGGCCAATCAGGCGTGACAGTTGCATGAGGGCGAAGACGTCCACCTCAAACATGCTTCTGACGTCCCCATCATTCACTTGATCAAAGGCCTTAAAATCACCATAACCTGCATTGTTAATCAGGATGTCTATCTTGACGCCTGCTTGGTCTAGTTGAGCCACCATCTGGTCAATGGCCTCGGGGTCTGTCAGATCAACTGCAAGCAGTTTGGTCTTGGGTCTCAGACCATACAAGGCAGAAAGCTTGGTCAGGCTTCGCCCTGTTAAAATGAGCTCATCCTCTGGCAGAAGCCTCACGATTGCTTGAGCCAGGCCACCTGTCGCTCCTGTTATCAGAATCGTTCTCATAGGTCATACTCCTCCAAGTCATTAACCACCCAAACCTTTTCAAAGACCTGACTGGCCTCCTGGCGGAGTTGCTTGACGTCACGGGATAGGAAGCGCGGAGAGATATGGTTGAGAAAAAGACGCTTGACACCTGCTTCTTTGGCCACCTGAGCTGCCTGAACATTAGTCGAGTGCCCATGTTTTTTGGCAATGGCTTGATCATCCTTGCCGTAAGTCGCCTCGTGCACCAAGACATCCGCATTGACCGCTAGGCGCACACTGCTGGCCGTCTTACGCGTATCCCCTAGGATGGTCACAACCTTGCCAGGCTTTGGTGGCGACACATAGTCGCTGGCAAGGATCTCTCGTCCATCTGGCAGGGTGATATTGTTTCCATTTTTGATTTGGCCAAACAAGGGACCAAAGGGCACACCAGCTGCCTTTAAACCTTCTGCGTCCAAGGTGCCTTCCAAATCTTTTTGAACCACGCGGTAGCCGACACAAAAAACTGTATGGTCCAACTTGTCTGCAAACACCTTAAATTTTTCATTTTCCATGATCAATTCCTGACAAACCTCTCCGAATTCATGAAAATGAATCCTATAGGGCAGACGCGTCCCTGAGACCTTCAGGCTGTTGAGGACAAAGGACTTGATGCCAAACGGCCCATAAATCTCCAAATCCGTCTGCTCTTCATTGGCCTGGAAGGAACGGCTGGCCAGGAAACCTGGCAGGCCAAAAATGTGATCACCATGTAGGTGGGTGATGAAAATCTTAGCGACCTTGCGAGGGCGAATAGTGGTTTCTAAAATCCGATTTTGCGTCCCTTCACCGCAGTCAAAGAGCCAAATCTCATTGATTTCATCCAGGAGCTTGAGGGCTAGACTGGAGACGTTGCGCATTTTAGAAGGCTGACCAGCTGAGGTGCCTAAAAATTGAATTTGCATGGTAATCTTATCATCTACTTTCTATCAAATATAAAACAAACTGTCTCTGGGAATAAGCATAATAGACCTTTTGAGCCGGAAAATGTCCCGCAAGTTCTAAAATTTCTTCCAAATTGAAACTGGATAGTTTAAGGACTCCATTTTCCAAGCGATGAAGACTGGAAAGAAGGGCTCTCGGATGATCCAAGTTAACTGCTTCTGATTTCAGACCTTCATAGGTTAGAGGAAATAACTTAATCAGTCCTTCTTCTTGAGCCATTTGGTACTGTGGAAAAATCTGGGCTAATTCAAAGATTAAGGACCCTGTAACTAGCTCTTCCTCTTCTGAAAAAACGAGACCGACACCATCAACATTCTCATAACAAAAACCGTAAGATTTCCCAGAAAGATTGAGTCGGATAAAAGGAGTTCGCTCTTGGAAGCTAGGTGCATCTTGAAAAAGGTTCAAGGCTTTACTGAGTTCAAAAAAGTATTGAGTCGCCGCTTGAGGGCCTTCCTTATCATAAAGTTCCGCAAAATAAGCATTGATCACACTAGGCGGAGGAGTGATAAAGAGTCGCTTCTCCTCATCAGAGAGTCTAGACAAAACCTGGCTTAAATAAACCCGATCCAAACTGGTAAACCCGCCATAGGTCAAGGCTAGGCTTATCCAATCAGTCATAAAACACCTCCAGACGCCAGCGATTGCCAGGTAGGATATAACCTGAAATCTGTTCCCCTGCTTCCGTCAATTCACGCGCCTCTATGAGGGCGAACTGGGACAGGTCATGGAGCAAGTAGGATTTTGAGAAAGGGACTAGCAGGTTGAAGGACTCAGATAAGTCCTTGATTTTTTGCTGAATCGCTGCTTGCAAGTCCTGCTTGGCACTAGGAGATTTGGCCGACAGCATGACATGAGGGGTCAGGGTCGGAACAAAATCCTCGACCAGGTCCGCCTTATTGTAGAGGGTCAGGCGTGGAATGTCCAACATCTCCAAGTCTTCCAAAATCCCTAAAACCACTTCTTCTTGTCTGGCATGGTCAGGATCAGAAGCATCGATGACGTGCAAAAGTAAATCCACGTAACGACTCTCTTCCAAGGTTGATTTAAAGCTCGAAACTAACTCGGTTGGCAAGTCCTGAATGAAGCCTACCGTGTCTGTCAGAGTGATCTGAAAGTGATCCGCCAGCTGGACCTGCTTGGTGGTCGCATCCAAGGTTGCAAAGAGTTCGTCCGCCTCATACTGCTCCTTAGGACTGAGCACATTCATGATGGTTGACTTGCCAGCATTGGTGTAGCCGATGAGACCGACCTTAAACACACCTGAAGACAGGCGCTTCTCCCTGATCCGTGTCCGCGTCTTCTCGACAGTCTTAAGCTGGCGTTCAATGTCGTGGATCTGATTGCGGATGGAACGCCGATTCAGCTCCAGCTGACTCTCACCAGGCCCCCGACTCCCAATTCCCCCAGCCTGACGGCTGAGCATAATTCCCTGACCAACCAGGCGTGGGAGCATGTATTTCAGCTGGGCCAGATGGACCTGGAGTTTCCCTTCATGGCTGCGCGCCCGCAAGGCAAAGATATCCAAAATCAGCTGCATCCGATCGATGACCTTAACCCCTAGAACGGCTTCTAAATTGCTATTTTGGCGAGGGGTCAAGCGGTTGTTGACGATAACGGTATCGATCTCTTCTGCCTCTACCCAGTCAGCAATCTCATCTAGCTTTCCTGAGCCGACAAAGGTCTTGCTGTCATAGCGGTCCCTCTTTTGCACCAGGCTTCCTCTGATTTCTGCACCAGCCGTTTGGGCCAGACTTTCCAGCTCCTGCATGGACATGTCAAAGTGTTCCGACTCCTGCAAGTCAACCCCGACCAGAAGAACCCGTTCTTGTTCTTTTTTCGTTTCAATCATGGCTACTCCCCCTTGCTTCATCGGCTAAAAATCTTTCCACCGCCTCATAAATTCGCTCCTTAAAATCAGCAGTTCCAACTTCATAAAAAGGCGCCTGCATGCGGTTTTTAAACCAGGTTAACTGTCTTTTAGCAAAGCGGCGACTGTTTTGCTTGAGCTGATCAAGGGCTTCTTCCAGCGAACTATCGCCTGCAAAATAAGGAAAGAGCTCCTTGTAACCAATGCCCCGCGTTGCCTGGACCGTTGGGTGATGCTGATACAGCCACTCCGCCTCGGCCAGGAGCCCCTGCTCCACCATCCGATCGACCCGCTGGTTGATTCGCTCGTAAAGCCGCTCTCGCTCATCGGTCAAGCCGATCAAGAGGTAATCGTAAGGTGGCTCGGCATTGGTCAAATCCTTGCCAAATCGGGCCAATTCCAAGGCACGAATGGCCCTTCTTCTGCTAAATTGGTCCAACTGCACCGACTCCTTTTCTAAAAGCGCTAGTAAAGAAACGTCGATTTCTTGTTCCAGAAGAGCTCGATAAGCTAACACTTGGGCCTGATCAACCTCCCCACCGAGATGATACCCTTCTAGCAAACTTTGTAAGTAAAGCCCTGTCCCACCTACGATAAAGGGAATCTTACCAGAGCGATCAATCGCCTCAATAGCCTGTTTGGCCTCTTGGCAAAACTCATAGGCCGAGTAAGTCTGTGTCACCTCACGGACATCAATCAAGTGATGCTTGGCTGCAGCTTGTTCTTCACTAGTCGCCTTGGCTGTTCCTATATCCAGTCCGCGATAGACCTGCTGACTGTCTCCTGAGATAATTTCCCCACCATAACGCTGGGCCAAATCAATCCCCAGAGCCGTTTTTCCAACAGCTGTCGGCCCTAAAATAACTATTACCTTTTTTTTCATCTTTTTCCTTGAAAATTAACCATTTTTTCGCTATTATTTATTATAACACAAGATGTAGGTCATTCAAACGTCCGTTCACTAGAACTGGTCAAATGACTTTCATCCAAACGAAAGGAGAATCCTCATGGCTAAAAATAGTTTTGTCAAAGGTCTTGCAGCAGGTGTCGCTGGTACAGTTGCAGCTGTGGCTGGGGCTGTCTACACATTTAACAAAAAAGTGATTCAACCCGAAGAAGAAAAAGCAGCCTTCATCGAAGAAAACCGTAAGAAAGCAGCTCGTCGTCGCGTATCACGCTAAGTAAGAGCCTCCCTCAACCATCAGCATAGCTGGTGGTTTTTTTGTTCAGCTTCAGTACATTTTTCCCTATACACATGCCCCCCAAAAAACAAATACAGGACAGATCCATCCTGTCTACACGCTGTAAATCATACCATATCTTTGTGATACTTCGTCACCTTTTTAAGTCCAAGTCCCCTAAAATAAGTACAGCTACGTTTCAAGTCAATTCCTGGTAAGACGAACAAAAATCGAATAGCACACCAAAACAAAATCCTCCACAGGTTAGATGTTCTGCGGAGGATTTTTGGATTAACTGTATTTTATAAAGGAGGTTTTGAAAGGTTAATTTTTAGGTCTTGTTGGTACAGTCGGTTTTCGCCAAATCTGGGTATCTATCAGACCGCAGAACGCGTCAACTGGCGAGACGCCTGTAAATTCAGATTCACCAGCCAACTTGGCAACCAAGGCTTCAATAGTGCTTGGCAGGCCATCGTAAGCGTTGATGTAGGTCCCTACCTGTGGCATGTCTGCCAGTGCAAATGGGTGCTGAACGGATACCACAATCGTTGGTACTTCATGGACATAGAAGGGTTGGTCTGGTGTTCCTTTAGCAGCAGGCCAGATAATCCGTTGGGTGGTTCCCCCAGAATTCACATCAACCAGATTGATGATCAGATCATAATTGTCCGTAATCTGAGCAATCGGACGTTTGGAGGCATAGACGTTTTGAATAGCCGCAGGGCGTTCCGCTTCTGGGAGTTTTTTGATGCGTTCTTCGGTGTTCTCCCAGATAGAAACCTCATGCCCCCGTGCTTCTAATAAATCTTTCAGCGTATCTGAGGCGCGTTTCTTGCCGGAGTTGATCAGGGCGCCAAAGCCACCCTTGTAGCCATCAACCTCAACCAGCAAAATCCGCTTGTAGCGTTCTGGCGTCACTGGGAAAATGCCTTCTTCTTTGGCCTTGACCAGCGTGATGGCCTGGTCTGCTACTTCTGCGGCAATTCCTGCTGCCTCATCGGTCGCAATAAGCTTCAGGGCTTCCTCCTTAGGTCGCATGATTGCCTCGCGACGGCCTTCAAAAGTATGGAGACCTAACTTGGCTTTTAGGCCCAGGGTACGACGGAGGGCGTCGTGCAAACGTTCGTCTGAGAGGAGGCCGTTTTCGTAACCTTCCTTCATCCACTGCAAGTCTTCGTCTGGGTCATTGAAGAAGAGGAAGAGGTCACAGCCTGCCTCAATAGCTGTCGGTAACAACTCGCGTCTTGGCATAGAAGCTGTCATGGCAACCATATGCGAGGCATCAGTCACGATAGCCCCGTTGTAGCCCAACTCCCCACGCAAGAGCTCATCCAGCAAGGTTTTATTGAGCGAGGCTGGCAACATCTCATCCAAATCACGGTCTGGGTACATTTCCTTCTCAACATTTGGAAGATGGATGTGCCCTGCCATGATACCAGGTAAACCAGCCTCAGCCATTTCCCCATAGATGCGCCCAAAGGTCTCCATCCACTCTGACTTATTCATCGGGTTTGAGGCGTAAGACAAGTGATGGTCACGTTCATCAATCCCATCTCCAGGAAAATGTTTAGCAAAAGGAATGATCCCATGCTGCATGATGCCACGCATGTATTCTTTGGAAAGTTCAATGACTTGGTCAACATCAGCCCCCCAAGTACGGTTGGCGATGATGGGGTTGCGCCAGTTGCGACTCAAATCCATAATCGGCGCAAACGATGCATTGCAGCCGACTGCTGAGGCTTCTAGACCAGCAATCCGTCCCAGCTCATAGGCATATTTAGGGTCATTGGTGGCTGCAATTTTGACCTCGTCACCAATCTTAGTCCCATCTGTCACAGCTCCATTGCCCCCTGACTCGGTGTTGGCTGCAATCAGTAACGGGATTTTTGACTTGGTTTGGAGAATGTAGTTCTGTTCCCAGATATCTGCTGCTGGTCCAGGCGCATAGCGGACAGCTCCAATTTTATAATCATCGAGCACCCCAGTCAGGTATTCTTCTGTCCGAAGGCTTCCCATATTGACAAAGAGCTGACCAATTTTCTCCTCCAAGGTCATGTTCGCAATGGTTTCTTCCAACCAGGCGATGGCCTGATCATCCAAGTTATAAGGTTTTTTTCTTAAATCGACTAAGTTTGTCATATCAATATCCTCAATCTAAGTTTTTCCAAAAACGTTCTTTATAAGCGGCTTCATCGTACTGACCAGCCATAAAGTTTTCCGCCTCAGCCAGCATCAAATCTGACCAAGATTTAGCTTCTTCTCCCACGATAATCGGGTAGAAGGCTACGCCATTTTGCTCAGCTGCATGGCAATCCCCTGGGGAATCGCCGATCATCAGAATCTGGCTTGGAGAGTCAACCTGATCAAGCAACTGGGCCAAGACATCTTCCTTCTTGCCACGGTCTTGGCAATAAAGGTCTGTCACATAAGGCATCAAGCCTTGGTCCTGCCACTCTTCTTCTACCGCTTCGCGGTTGGCGGAACTGACCACATAGACCTGCCCCAGCTGGCTGAGTTTTTTCAGCCCTTCTCTGGCATTGGGAAAAGCGAGTGCCTCACCCTCGTAAGCTTTGATATGGCGATTGACATCATTGGACCAGGCTAGGGCCTTTTCTAAATCAGCGGACGCCTCTTTGGCTATCGCCTTTTCCAGAGAAGCATTAGAAAGTGAATCTGTGGTTTCAGCCCAATGGACCAAGGCATCAATATCTGCTACACCTGCTGCCTGCAGAGCCATAACCAAGCCCGTAAAGCGGTTGACCCCGCGCGTCCTAGAATAGAGATTGAGCTTTTCCCAGTCTTTTTGAAACTGATCAGCATCTGCAATCGGGAAATGCTTGCTAATCAAGGGCCCAAAGAAGAGCTCGTGCTTATAGGTCATGGTATCCATGGCACAACCATCCGAATCCACACAGAAAAGATAGGTTATTTGTCTTGTCACAGTGTTCTCCTTGTTCACATGATCAGGCTAGTCAGCATCCAGCAGGATAAAGGCACAGCTAGTTGGCGGCAATTCCAATTCTCCCGCTTCTTGTCTGACTGCCGAGAGGTCTGGTAAGGTGTCATTGGAGGTCAAGACCAGAGGCTGACCATTTAAAGTCATAACAGATGACCTCAGATTCCCTTGTTCAGGTGCTAGCAGATAGAGATCTGCTAAAGTCGGTAAGGTCACTTTAGTTGATGCTGTCTCGGAGGTATTGATGACGAGATAGGCATACCCTGGCTTGCCATCTTGACGGGAATGAACAAAGACATGAGCACCTTGGCGAATAGCTTCTCCACTGGCAAAGACCTGCTGTCCCATCAAGCGATTCCAGAGAAGTACGGCAAAGTAATTTGGTCGTGGCGTAAAGACCACCCGTTCTAAGAAGCCGTAATCCGAAGCGGCTAGGGTATTGTGGAAAATAACCCCCTTGGTCAGACTGGCAAAGGTCCCCAACTCATTGAGCGTCCGTGGGACATCCAGATATGTCGAAGCCCAGGTATTGCCACCACCACCAGCGTCACCAGACTCCGTCACCCACATCTCTGCCCCAGGTACAAAGCGATCTCGTAGCGGCAAGTAGGTCTGGCAAAAATGACCAGCAACGGCGAGGTAATCCTCCGATAGAGCCTCCTCAGCCGACCAGTGACCGTTTGGTAAGACTGGTGCTAAACGTTCTGATACCCCATTATAATAGTGGTATGAAAAGACGTCTAACCCCTCTTTAGTCCCCTCTAAGAGGTCCTCACAGTTAGCTACTTCACCGACTAGTTGTTCCACACCACCTGTCCCTGTCGTGTCTGGTTTGCCAAAGACAATGTTATCCCCACCTGTGGTGCTTGGACCAACCCTGAGACAATCCGGGTAGTGCTCACCTAACCAGGCAAAGAAGAGGTCATGGTCTCGGCGGTAGTGGGCCGCTGTATAGCCCTTTGGAAAACCAGTCTCTTCCATCATGTTGGGCTCATTGGTAAATTCCACCGCCTCAATCGGCACCCCATAACTCTGACTAAGAGCAAAAATCTGCTCCGCTTGCTCAGGATGCCAGGGCTCGTCCGCCGAATGAAGCCCTGGACAGTTCGCCAAGGATATCATAAGATGGCCCCCAACAGCCTTGACAAAGTCCAAGACTCCCAGCCACTGCTCCTTGGTCAGGAGATTGAGATAGCCCTCAGGCACCTGACCACCAGCTCTGCCATCAAAATCATAATAAGTCTTGGTCGCCCAGGTTCCTGACACGCGAATCCAAGCTTCGCCCAATTCCTTGGCTAAATAGCGGAGCTTCTCATTAGACAGGTCAATCGGATCATAATACTGCATCAAATCCTTATACATGGCTGTGATGCCTTCACCTGATGGCTCTACATAAAAGTCCTTGGTTCCTGCAATTTCCTCAGGCGAATAAGCCTTCCAGAAGGTCCCACCTGTCACCTCAGCAAACTCAATATTGTAAGATACCAAGAGCGGATTAGTCTCATGAAGAGCTTTTAAACCTTTTGATTGTAAGTGTAACTGTTCCATACCTTTCGTCCTTTCTCATATGGGCTCAGATTAGCCAGTAGCCACTGCTTCGGCTGTATTGATAAGCCTTGAAGGACTGCCCAGCCAACCTTCGATATTATGCGATATTCACAAGCCTCATACTCCAGAATAAGCGGAGAAGCCACCGTCAATCGGAAGGACAACCCCATTCACAAAGCTGGCTAGGTTTTCATCCGCCAAGAAGAAGACCCCACCAACCAGTTCTTCTGATTCTCCAAAACGTCCCATCGGTGTATTGGTCAAGATTTTATTAGCCCGAGCAGTCGGTTGACCGTCTTCCCCAAAGAGAAGGCCACGGTTTTGGTTGGTCACCAAGAAGCCCGGCGCAATGGCATTGCAACGAATGCCGACTTTTGAAAAGTGGACCGCCAACCACTGGGTGAAGTTGGAGATCGCCGCCTTCGCACCTGAATAAGCAGGGATTTTTGTCAGCGGAGTGAAGGCGTTCATACTTGAAATATTGATAATATTAGCGCCTGGACGACCAGCCATATCTTTGGCAAAGACTTGGGTCGGCAAAAGCGTTCCCAGATAGTTCAGGTTGAAGACAAACTCAATGCCCGCCTGATCCAAGTCAAAGAAGGTTTTGGTGCCTTCTGGCAGGTCTAACTCGTGGAACTCATTGTCTGTTGTTGCTTTAGGATTGTTGCCGCCTGCACCGTTGATCAAAATATCGGTTTCTCCCAAATCAGCTAAAACAGCTTCACGCACCGCTTCCAAATTAGCCTTATCTAGCACATTGGCCTTATAGGCTTTGGCGACGCCTCCTTCTGCCACAATCTCATCCGCAAACACCTGAGCAGCTTCTTGGTTGAGGTCTAAAAGCGCGACCTTGGCGCCAGCCTTGGCAAATTCCTTAGCCAAATAGCCACAAAGAACGCCACCTGCACCTGTGACCACCACAACTTTATTCTTAAACTCAATAACTTTCGACATGATTTTCTCCAATCTTTCTCTTTAACAAGCAAGGTTAGCTAAGCAAGCCTAACCCTCTCGCCATACGGCATCCTCAAAGGATGGACCGCTTCTCTTTCTAAATCAGGAGTTCTAGCTCCTTACCCTTACTGGACCTGGGTCTGATCGCAGCCTCTAGGGTAAGTTGTAGACCACTACTTATCTCCGACTGTTTTGGCCTTGATTCCAAAGTCTGGCGTCTTGCCTGCTGCTCTCATATTGGCTTCATAGAGGCCGTTAAAATAGGTCGCCCCTAGCGCACGGTCATAAAGGCCATAGCCAGGTGTCTTGGTCTGATCCCCCCAGATGCGGCGACCGTGGTCTGGACGAAGCGCCCCTTGCCAGTCGTAATCGACGAGGAGCTTGACCACCGCGTTCATGTCAATGTCTCCAGCTGAGGACAAGTGTGCGGTCTCTTGGAAACCCCAATCCCCAGCCGTCACATTGCGGGTATGCATGAAGTTAACCCGGTTGCGTTTTAAGGCATACTCATGGATAGCCAAGACATCATTGGCTGGATCAGAGGCGTAGGACCCCACACACATGGTAATGCCATTGTACTCGGAATCATAAAGGTCTAAGAAACGCTCCACAGCCTTGAGTCCAGTGATGATCCGTGGCAGACCAAAGATGCCATAAGGCGGGTCATCTGGGTGAATGGCCATCTTCACACCAGCCGCTTCCGCTGTTGGTAGAATCGCCTTGATAAAGTACTCCAAATTCTCCCAGAGGTCTTCTTCTGAGATATTCTCACGGTAATTTTCAATGATGGCCTTCATCTCTTCTTTCGAGTAGGACGAATCCCAGCCTGGCAAATTCAAATCATCCGCAACGGGATCAACCCCGTCCAAATCTGTCTTCAAGAAGGCTAATGAGGTGCTGCCATCTGGCAGTGGGTGGTTGAGGTCAGACCGTGTCCAGTCAAAGACGGGCATAAAATTGTAGCAGACCACTGGAATCCCTGCCTTGCCGACATTGGTAATGGAGGTCTTGTAGTTTTCAATCAGTTCATCACGATTGGGTTTGCCCTGCTTGATGTCTTCATGGACAGGGATGGACTCAATAACAGTAATTTCCAAGCCAGCAGCTTCGACCAGTTTTTTCAGTTCTAAAATATTTTCCAGGGGCCAGGCTTGACCAACTGGCACATCATAAACAGCAGTGACAATCCCTTGCATACCAGGAATCGCTTTGATTTCTTCAAGGGTGACAGGATCTTTTTTCCCGTACCAGCGAAAGGACATTTTCATGAGTGATACTCCTTAAATTTAATTGCTAAAAAAGGTTTCGGCATTCGTGTAACAAATCCCTTCAATAAGTGGGGTGAGCAAGTCTTGATCCGCAGGGATTTCCTCATTATCCACCCATTTTCCGATAAAGCTTGCCAAAATACGTCTGAAATAATCGTGGCGTTGGAAGGACATAAAGCTCCGCGAATCGGTCAGCATGCCAATAAAATTAGCCAAAAGACCTTGTTCGGCATAATGGATCATCTGATCCAACATTCCTGTCTTGGTATCGTTAAACCACCAGCCTGCGCCAAACTGTAGCTGGCTTTTCGTTCCGGATTCATTGGCCTGGAAATTGGCTAGTGTGTTGGCCAAGACCGTGTTATAGGTTGGGTTGAGGGTGTACCAGATCATTTTTGGCAATTTATCCTCTTTAGATAAGGCATCTAGGAAGCGGTTCAAGTGATCTGCCAAAGCAACCTGATCGCCCATAGAATCAAAGCCGCTGTCAGCCCCAAGTCTTTCATAAAGGCGACTATGGCTATTGCGAACTGCGCCAAAGTGGACCTGGGTTACCAGACCGTGCTTGTGATAGAGCTTGCACAACTCTAAGAAGATGCCTGACTGCCATTGCGCTTTCTCCACTTCTGTCAAGCTTTGACCTGCCAAAGCCTTTGTCAGAATAGCCTTTAAGTGCTCTGGGCTTGTCTCCAGAAATTGCACAGCTCCAAAGCTGATATCCGATGCCCGACAGCCTTGGCTAGCAAAGTAAGCGATTCGCTGGTCAAGCGCCTCCACCAAATCATCCAAACCATTAATTGCCTGACCAGTTTTATCCGCAAGAGCTTGGATAAATTTAGGGAAATTGGCATGTGCTACAAACACTTCATCTGGCCGGAAGGTTGGCGCAACAGTCACATCTATCGTTTCGTCTGCTGCAATCTTTTGGTGCCACTCCAAATCGTCTAGCGGATGGTCCGTCGTTCCGACAAAGCGCACCTTAGATAAGGCCAACAAGGATCTAGGACTAATCTGCCCACCTGACAGAATCGTATTCAGGCGCTTGTATAGGCTTTCCCAATTTTCAGCCCTAATGATCTCATCGATGCCGAAAACAGTTTTTAACTCCAGATGGCTCCAATGATAGAGCGGATTGCCAAATGCTCGGCTAACGGTCTCAATCCAGGCACGGAACTTTTCCGCCTTAGGCGCAGAGCCTGTGATCAGTTCTTCTGATACCCCGTTTGCCCGCATCAGACGCCACTTGTAATGGTCTCCATCCAGCCATAAGTCCACGATGTTGTCATAAGGCTTGTCCTCAAAAATGGCTTTAGGATCTAGATGGCAATGAAAATCGTAAATGGGCATGTCCTTGGCAATCGCATAGAGCTCTTTAGCAGCCTGACCACGCAACATAAAGTCTTGATCGTTAAAAACCATCTTACCCCTCCACTGCGGCCATAAAGGCCTTGGCAAACGCTGTGACACTGCTGTAGCCTTCTGTTGCCACCTTAGCACTGAGCGCTGATCCAACACCTACTGCACAAGCACCAGCAGCCTTCCAAGCAGCCACATTCTCAACCGACACACCGCCAGACGGCATCAAATCTACCTCTGGAATCGGCCCATGGATATCCTTGATAAAGCCAGGTCCCAGGCTACCACCAGGGAAGAGTTTAATAATCGGACACCCAGCCTCCATCGCTGTCACAATCTCAGTCGCTGTTGCACAACCTGGGAAATAGAGGTTATCTGCTTCTTTGGCAATCGTTTGAATCTCAGCAGAGAAATGAGGGCTGACCAGAAACTGAGCACCAGCAGCGATGGCTTCACGCGCCAGGTCCGTCGTCATCACTGTTCCAGCCCCAATCACGACGGTATCATCTGATGAATATTCGTCTACGAGGGTCTTGATCACACGACTCGCATCGGGCGTTGAATAGGTAACTTCGATATTTTTGATGCCACCCACAATAGCATGACGCGCTATCTCCAGGGCATCCTCCGCCGTTTTTCCACGGATAACAGCAAAAGCATAATTGTCTTTTAAACGTTCTAACATATGATCTCCTTTTCATCCCTTAAAATAGAAAACGATTTCTTTAATATTATTCTATCACTCATCAGATGATTTTTCAAGTGTTTTAGGTGTTTCTCGGATTATTTTTAAAAATATCCAAGAATTCATCAGATTACTTTCTTTAAATAAGTGACAATGAAGGAGCTTTTGGTCAATCCGCTAGCTCCCTCATCACTTTAGTCTGCTTGCTCTGCTTTAATACGAGCAATTTCTCCTTGAATTTCAACCATTTTTTCCTTGGTCAACGGGTAAAACTTCATGGCAACAATATTGCAGATATTGCCTAGAACCATCATACCAAACACTAAGAAAAGGCCAATAAATTTCAATTCTGGACTAAATGGCGTATCAACGGTAGGCAATTGCTCTGTAAAGCCGATCGTACTACAGAGAACACCGACAATCGTTGTCGCAAATGATGACACTATCTTATCCACTGACGAGAAGAGCGTTCCCATAAGTCCCGGCACATAACGCCCTGAGCGATAAACTTCGTAGTCTGCACAGTCTGCCGTCATCGGAATCACCATGGTTCCCGCTAAAGACCGGAAGCCACTTTCCAATATCCAAAGGAAGAGGAAAGCAATGGTAAAGAAGGTCAACCCGCTAAAGCCTTCCATCCCTGGGAAGCTCAAGGTCTTAGGATCTGCCAGATAAAAGAGAGCAAAGAGAGCCGCGTTGGTCAAGATGCCACCCCATGAACCAAGTAACAGCGCTTTTTTCTGCCCCATACGCGTCGCCACAAAACGAACCCCAAGAATCATAATCAAAATCGTAGGAATAGTCGTATAGCCGGCAACTGCCCCTTGAAGGCCATAATTGCCAGCAACAATGGCATAGAGGATCACTAGAACGGTCGCATTAGACTTGATTTGCATGGCAATCTTGTCCGTTGAAGCTGCAAAGACTAACATTTGAATGCCACGATTGTTTTTCAGTACTTCCCAGTAGTCCTTGAAGGTCACCTTAATAGGCTTACCTGTCCCAAAATACTCGTGCCTATCCTTACTAGCTACCCCTAGAACCGCTAACCAGGTAAAGAGAAAGGCTGTTGGCGCAATATAAAACCAATACTCCTGGAACATTTCAACGGTAAAACCGCCATACTTAGGGACCAAGACATTGGAGACCAAAACAGGCAAGGAAGCAAACATGATGGTGTTGTAAATGCCGTCATAAATCCCGAAAGTCGGCCGTTGCTCAGGATCGTTAGTCAAGGCAGTCTGAGCGGACTTCGTCACCACGGTTTGGAAGGTATAGCCGATAATGTAGAGGGCGTAGATGGCAATGAAGTATGGCAAACGTGCCGCCTCAGGCAACTTGTGGGTCGTAAAAACCAACAAGAATGTCGTCAAGGTCAGGATAAGGTTCCCAACAATCATAAAGGGACGATTTTTCCCAAATTTACCATCGGTTTTATCGACAAAATAACCAATAAGAGGGTCTGTCACAGCGTCCCATATTCTCATCCCCATGATGATACTAGAAGCCAATACAACCCCTACTCCAACATAGCCTGTCATGTAATAGGCAATAAAGTTCATAAAGAATAGCCAAAGGTTGGTTGAGGTGTTATTGAGGGCGAAGAGGGCAATCTGCCAAGGCTTGGCGCGATGAATACCAGTTGTTTGCATCTGAAACTCCTTTAAATAAATCGTCTTTGTTCCAGGCTTCCGATAGCTTTATCCTAGTCTGAAAACTCCATTTTGGGGCAAGTTCTAACTCAATCCTCACTTACCCTAGAGGACTGGGCTATGATTAAGTAAACGTTTTCTTATGTTTCTATTTTAATATTCATCAGATGAATTGTCAAGATTGTTTTGGTTTTTTCTTAAAAATTAGATAAATAAGTCAAAAATCATCAGATAAATACTCTGGCATATACACTTTTTAATGCTTTATAGTATTTTGAGTTGTAGCCCTTGTTTTTTTGATCTAGCTGGATTGCCTTCTAAGGCCCATTTTCATACTGATTCAAAATCAAAAATAGATATTGGCGGTCCATCGCCTATTAACAATTGACTTCAATACCGACCAATGCAAGCCCTGAATGACTTCTTGGAGCTTATCAATCACCTCTTCCAAGGTCTTAAATGCCTTATTTTTAAACCCACGTTTACGAATCTCAGCCCAGACTTGCTCAATTGGATTCATCTCAGGCGTATACGGTGGGATAAAGGCAAATTCGATATTGGTTGGTATTTCTAATGCTCTAGATTTGTGCCAAATGGCATTGTCCATTACTAAAACAATATAGTCATTAGGGTAAGCTAAGGACAGCTGCTTTAAGAACTCATTCATCCATGCCGTATGACAAGCGCCCGCGATAAGAAAAAATGACTCGCCAGTATGAGCATCTACGGCGCCATAACAATAGCGGTATTCCCTGATATGGTGGCTGTGTACGACAGGACGGGTTCCTTTTGGTGCCCAGCATTTCCCCAATTTACTAATCCGTCCAAA